>JANODD010000135.1:0-77767 GCA_031412515.1 Planctomycetia bacterium
CGTTCTTCGATGTAAATGACGCGGACACTTCGGTGCTCCCATTCTTCTATCCGAGCATTTAGCCCAAGTTGGGATTCGAAAAGGCGTGAGGCTGCCCCACCTGGCTACGAGCAAGCATCTTGCGATACCGCCCAGTGGCACTGGCGTGCTCACCTCACTACCGAGAGCCAAACTGTATCCAACATTTTCATCGTTAAACCTTTCTACAAAGTGATCGCGTTCCTAAGCTGCTACTAATTCGTTTACCTCTTCCTCATTCATTTCCCAAAATAGTTTTCTCACCCAACGATTCGCTACCGCGGCAGCTGCTACTGACGCGGGCTTACCTCGCTCTTTCAATTGTTTACGCTCTTCAGTCGCCGCTATCTTTGCTACCACACGTTCTAAATCAGCAAGATGATTGATCCTTGAGACACCGGGGTTTTTAGAAACCTTGCTTGGCCCTACTCGGTAATGGTGCCGGTCGTCATGTTCGAGCACTCACCAATGATTGAACTCCTAGCAAAGATTCGGCCGCAATGGGTGAGCGTTGGCAATGATGCCTGATTCCCTCGCAACTCGTTGATTTTTGAACGTTATCCAACCGATCACGTCTGGCTCGATGAACTTAAAGGCTTGTGGCGTATGATCTCCGTTGGACGCAATGGAAACTTCGCTCCAAAAGAAGTGATCGAAAAATCGAACTTTACAATTGCAATCGTTGGCAATACGCTCACCAACACCAGTGCACTTACGATGAGCACGATTAAAATAAATAACGACATTATACCCAACCACCTCGATAAGACCGATGAAGACGGTAACACACACCAGTGTTTGGTGCGACTTGGAGGGATGTTGATTTGCACTCCCTCAAACTTTTTTGGAGGAAATTACCTGTGACAGATCCAATACTTGAAGAACTGCACCGAACTCGTGAGCGACTGCTCGAAGAGTCGGGAGGAACTCTTGCTACACTTGTCGCAAAACTTCAACTGGACCAAGCAAAGTCGGGGCATGAGTTGCGAGACACAAGACGAACAAATGACTCCACCGAAGCCGATGGTCGGCCACAAACCGATGGTAGCTCTGTCTCGTCGGCTCGGTGATTCCTTGAAAGGCTTGTCAATCAATCCGGGGTAATATCCTTGAAGGCTAGTCAATTCCCAGTCCTTGGATTTTTATGGAGCGCATTGCTACTGTTTTTCTTCTGGCTTGATCCTGCAATCGGGTTGGCCATCTCTTTTTGCTCATTGGTTAGCGGAGTCTCGGCACTTGTCATTTCGTTCTCGATCTTGTACTACATTCGCTCAACGACGCCGATCCCCAACTGGAATTTTTTAACATCTAATCTCACTGCGGTATGTACTGTCTCGCTAACCGTATTTGTATTAGTGTGTTGGGGGGCCGCTGTAGGCTTGATAGAAATTGAGATAATGCCCGTACCTAATTAACATTAGCACGCACCCCTAGAATCGAATGAAGTCCTTGGCTGCGACATCCAATCGCTTGACCTCGCAGTCGGTGGTTACCTTCTCTCTTCGATCGGAAGTAGGAACACTGATCGTCCCGTGCCGCTTGGATCCTCAGTCGTCGCTAGCTTCGGCGGCGTAGAGCTGCCCCGAGAGGAACGGCATCGAGAGCACAACTCTTTTGCGCTCGGGACAAATGTTCCCAAGCTACTTACCGCTACCCCTTAGGTACCAAGTGCTGTTGCAGGTACGTAGCTCGTTCGATGTTGCGATCGGTTACAGAAAGATGCTGGCCCCGGAGTTTCTGCAGATGCGCGGGTTGAGTGTGAACAAACAACTTGTTGATCGTCCCCATGTCAACGTTCTTAATCAAGCCAAGGTTGACACCCATACGAACCTTCGAAAGATAATGCAGCGTCTCTTCACTGCTGATCTTTTTAGCGGTGCACAAGATGCCAAACGCACGGCTGACGTCGTCGTGCAAATCCTGTTCGCTTTCGTTTAATAGGAACTCGCGAGCCCGTCGTTCGTACTCGATGATCCGAGGGACAACTTCGTTGACGGTGGTGACCAATTCCTGTTCTGTGCGACCAAGCGTGATCTGGTTACTCACCTGGTAGAAATCGCCCATGAACTGCGAGCCTTCACCATAGAGGCCACGTACCGCAACGTTAATTTTCTGAAGGCTGCGGAAAACTTTTTCGATTTCGCGGGTGATTACGAGCGCGGGCAGGTGCAACATCACACTCACTCGCAAGCCAGTGCCCACGTTCGTTGGACAAGCGGTCAAGTAACCGAGCGTATCGTGAAACGCGTAAGTCAGTTTTTTCTCCAGCAAGTCGTCAATCTGCGTGATCGTGTCCCACGCGGATTGAATGTCGAGTCCACTGCGCATGACTTGGATGCGGAGATGATCCTCCTCGTTGACCATCACGCTGAATTTTTCGTTGAGGTCGATGGCGACGCCACGAGCCCCTTCGGCATCCGCCAACTCGCGACTCATCAATTGCCGTTCGACGAGGAATTGTCGATCGACTTCGTCCAAGCGATCGACATCCAAGAACAAGACGTTTTCCCATTCTTTGACGGATTCGATTTTTTGTCGAACCAATTTCGATATCGTAGCGCGTTCTTCCTCGCCAGCCCGACGAACGAAAGAGAACTCGGCGAGATTTCGCGCCAAGCGAATTCGGCTGCTGATGACGATGTCGGATTGCGGGCCGGAGCCTCGCAACCACTCGCCGCACTTTTCCGTCAGTTCTTCCAGTTTCACTTGCGTTTGTTCTTCGAAAAAGTATTTTGCATGGGGCGAATTGGGACGGGGGTGGGCGTATTAAGTGGACTCGGTCGATGGAGGCACTTCGGGTTCGCTTTCCTTCTCAAGTTTCTTGATCATGTCACGTATCTGACCGGCGCGCTCGTAATCTTCTTTTTGGATGGCAGCCTGCATTTCACGCCGCTTTTGGATCAATTCATGCTGTCGGTCTGGCGAACCACTTCTTCGCGACGGCTGTTTACCACGATGATGTTTCGCGCCATGAATGTTCAGCAGCAGCGGCTCAAGATCGGTTTGGAAGAAAACATAATCATACGGGCAGCCCAAACGTCCCACTTGGCGAAATTCGGCGAAACTAATGCCACATTGGGGGCACGTCTTCTTATCTAGTTTCGCTAAACTCTCAGCCGTCTGCTCCAGCTTCAACTGCTTGGCTAACATCCCAGCCAGCGCATTCTTCGGGACATCATTGTTTTCTTGCGACAAATAGATGCGTGCATGCTCCTCGCACAAGTGAACTATGACAGGCCCGCTGGGGTCAGTTAATTCTGTGATGTGGAAAGTCGCGGGTTTTTCGCAATGCTGGCACTTCATTCGGCATCTGCTCGGTAGTTGTGACTGAGGCGCATATAGTGGTCAGTTTCCGGATAACCGCCGTTAGTTGCAAGCCCGTCGACAACGATTTGATCGATTGTCGATCGAATCCAATCAGTTTTTAGGTACATGGCAGGGTGCTAGTCGTAAAGCTGTCGGTACAATGCTCCCCAAAAGCGCGAGTAGCTGGTTTCGTGAGAAACCGGATGTGATTGACGAAATTTTGCGGGCGCTGCCGGTTTCTCACGAAACCAGCTACGACGCGACCTGCTAATAGTTCAAAGACAAACAGACATGACAACATTGCCAACGTTTGAGCAGTTTTCCGAATTAGCGGTCAACCATGACCTTGTTCCCATGTATCGCCGTTTTTTGAGCGATACGTTGACGCCAGTAACCGCATTCCAATTGCTCGACGATGGCCGCTCAGCGGCGTGCTTGTTTGAAAGCGTCATCGGGGGGGAAAAGGTTGGGAGGTACAGCTTTATTGCAACCGGGGCTCGCGGTCGATTGACTGCCTTCGGCCACACTCTGACAACGAATCTTGGTGGCAAAGAAACTGTCGCGGAAGTTGCCGATCCCTTGGACAGTTTGTGGAATGCGGTTACAGGAAAACGGGTCGCAGTGCTGCCGGAGCTGCCGCCGCTTTCAGGCGGGGCGTTTGGTTACGCAGCCTATGATGTGGTTCGCTTCGTGGAAAACTTGCCCAATCCTCCAGCAGACGATCGCCAACTTCCGGACCTCGACTTTTCGCTTTTCGATAACTTGGTTGTCTTCGACCATGTGACGAAGACTCTGTTCCTCATTGCACTCGTTCACTGCGATGAATTTAAATCGACGCAAGCCGCCTATGCATCGGGTAACGCGCGGCTTGATAGCTTAATGGCAACTCTGCAATGCAAACCCAAGTCGGTTGATATCGCAGAACTGGATGTAACATCAACTGAAAAGATTGCCCCGGCCAGCAACTTCACGAAAGCTGCCTTCGAAAATGCAGTGAACCAGTGCGTTGAGTACATTCGCGCGGGCGATATCTTTCAAGTCGTCATTAGCCAACGATTCGAACTTGAGAATGTTTGCGAGCCGTTCGAAGTCTACCGTACACTGCGCGTCGTAAACCCCAGTCCGTTCATGTTTTATGTTCGCACCCCTGCGGTCACACTTGTAGGTTCTTCGCCGGAAGTGATGTGCCGTGTAATTGATGGGATCGTCACTGTGCGACCGCTGGCTGGTACAAGGCCACGCGGAAAGACCTCCAAAGAGGATCAAGAATTGGCGGAAGAACTGCTGGCTGATCCCAAAGAGCGCGCCGAGCACGTGATGCTTGTCGATCTTGGTCGCAACGATGTCGGTCGCGTTGCCCAATATGGCTCGATTGAACTTAGCGACGTGATGGTTATCGAACGCTACAGCCACGTGATGCACATTAGCTCTAATGTTCAAGGCAAATTGCAACCAGAGATGAACGCGATGGATGCAATGAAAGCTTGCTTGCCGGCTGGTACGGTCAGTGGCGCTCCGAAAGTCCGGGCGATGCAAGTCATCGACGAAGTTGAACCACATCGCCGAGGGCCCTATGCCGGAGCCGTCGGTTACCTCGACTATTCAGGCAACATGGATACTTGCATTGCATTGCGGACCATCGTATTTTGCAACGATCGAATCTACGTTCAAGCCGGCGCGGGCATCGTTGCCGACAGCGTTCCAGCGGCCGAATACCAAGAGACATTGAACAAAGCTGGCGCGATGATGAAAGCGATTCAATTGACATGTGATCGTTGCAGTAAACCTCGCAAGTAGCTGGTTTCGTGAGAAACCGGATGCTTAAACTACAAGTAGCTGGTTTCGTGAGAAACCGGGTTCTTTGTTTGCAGCGTTGGAAGTGGTCAGTGAATTCAACCGGTTTCTGACGAAACCAGCTACACAAATACAGTCCTCAGAAAGCAAAATATGTCCGACAGTCCAATCGATATTTACCCGGTAGAAGTGAAGCAATTGCTTGACGCTGGCAGTATTGTTCTGATCGATTGCCGTGAGCAATCCGAATGGGATACGGCTAAAATCCAAGGCGCCGTTCTGATGCCGATGAGCAACTGGGCGAATGAAATCGAGCAGTTGAAGCAGTTTGAGGATCAACGTATTGTTGTTCATTGTCATCATGGCGGTCGCAGCATGCGAGTCACCCAGTGGCTCCGCGCAAACGGCTATCCGAACACGCAGAACATGGCTGGTGGCATCGACGCTTGGTCCGAACAAGTCGATGCGAACGTTCCCAAATACTAAGCATGTAAATCA
This sequence comes from Planctomycetia bacterium, assembly GCA_031412515.1. Classification (GTDB taxonomy): domain Bacteria; phylum Planctomycetota; class Planctomycetia; order Pirellulales; family Pirellulaceae; genus Aureliella. Next base: position 5,617 of record JANODD010000135.1, read on the forward strand.
AAAAATGTAGCTGGTTTTGTGGAAAACCGGTTGCTTAGAACTTAGTGGTGCAGCCGGTTTCTCACGAAACCAGCTACGTATAAATGTATAAATCCAAGCACTTACGGCTACCTTTTGAATCGTGAATCGCACTCATGTCGTTAACTCCTGAAGATGTTAAAAAAGTTGCAGCCCTCGCTCGGCTTGAGTTTTCGGAAAGCGAAATTACGGTATTCACTGAGCAGTTGGGGAACATCGTCGCGTTCGTAGAGCAACTTTCCCAAGTTCCGACGGACGGGGTCGAGCCGCTGGCTCATCCGATGGACGTTCATTCGGTACTTCGCGCCGACGAATTACGTCCTGGCCTTAGTCGCGACGCGGCTCTTAGTAATTCGCCCAATCACGACGAAACTTGTTTCCTTGTGCCACCGGTTATGGCCCGCAAAAATTAGTCTTCGGGCAGTGGCGAGTGCAGGAAGCGAACGGGAGAATGAGGCTATGCCGAGCATGTCTTGGCGTAACACGCAGATTTCCATGTAGTTGTAACCGGCTGTGGCACCGCATCTCCCTTAAAAACCATTGAACGTCGCCAACTTCGACTTTCTCATTTTTTGCAAACCGAAGACGCTTGAGTTTCGTAAGTTGAGTGACATTTCCGGGAACCAAGTCACAAAAATCCGTGTCTGATATTTCAGAAGAAATTTATGGCAGTGCGAAGTGAATTATTCTCCCCTTAGCCGACATATTGGGGTCGGCCCGGGAGCTCATGAGCCTCGCAATCTGTGCAATCGGTTTAGCTTAATGGTGGGTTCGGACAAAAAACCCCTATGCGCGCCTGATAATGCACCTTAACCTGCCGATAAGGAAGTCAGAGTCTTGCGCGCCGAATTCGGCTGTGAAACTTTGGATTGGCTGTCGGTTTCAAATAAGAACCGACATGATTCGCTACACGCAAACACAACTTTATTTTGCCTCAACCTGAAAATCGTCTGCAAATGGTCACTTTATCCTCTTCAAAACCATCACCAAAATCGCGGGCCTTGTCGCTTGGGTACGATTTTGCGCTTCTTGGTTTGAAAGGGCGCGAAGCTCGAGTGGATGTCATTCGTACTGCTGCGGAGCGAACGGCTTCGAAAATCCCAGCGTCATTGGAAGTTTCAGAGCGCGTTGAGATGCTGACAGAGCTGGCTGCATCAACGTATCGCTTGCTGGATCCGCGACGCCGTCAGCGACCGATGGAACGAATTCTGTTGGGTCTGGGAGCTGAAATCGATCCTGTGTTGGCAACGGTGAGTCGCCGGCCGCTGGTTGCCTCAGATTACGCAACTGTTGTTTCGTCGAAAACAGACCCATTAGTTGTTGCTGAAATCGTCTTGCCAACCGTAGGAACGGTTCAGTTGGCAAGCAAAGTGGCGGAAGCGAGTGTTTCTCAAGCTGGCGAACAGAAACCGCCGCGAAAGCCTAACCGCAATCCACGCGTTGGCTTGGTTTGCGTAAGTGCATTGGCAACGCTTATCTCTTCAAGCCTGTTAGTTGCTTGGGCTATTTTCAACTAGCGGCGTTTGAGTGGTTAGCTCCTAATGTGGGACGCTGTGAAGCATTTTAACGAGCAAATGTAGCTGGTTTCGTGAGAAACCGGCGCGCAAGTGACCTTTCTGATACATCCGGTTTCTTACGAAACCAGCTACCCCACTAAGAAAACGCTTCAAAGCGTTGCTTAAAGTGGTTCGCTACTCTCGGGTGTGGCCATTGCCTTTCCTGCTTGCAATCAAAAAACAAAACATTAACACCTGCCGTCGCTTCGCGACTCGAAACGCGGTTAATTGCGACTGAAAACGTGGCAAAATGCGTCCAAAAACACAATAAACGCGCATTTTCAAAGAACACAATTTTCTCTATTTACGCGGACGGACAATGTCTTCACAATACGCGCGGATAGGCCGTTCTTTCGAGGGGCGTCCTCCAATACAAGGCTCAACGGATCGAGCCGCCAAAGAGTCGAATGGTACCTCAGCGATCTTCACTGTTTGCTTAACGGCAGCAACCGATCGACTAAGAGGGGTAACCCACGCAAAACATTAGCAAGGAGTGCTGAACGTGCGAGTATGGAGTCTACTGACTACGTTAGTCATCGGTAACCTGTTGACTGCCTCTGTGGCAGTTGCTCAACAACCCGCTGCCGGCGCTGCCGCTGCGCCCGCCCGCCCAACCATCGCACTCGTCGATGTTGGACACATTCTCAAAAATCATCCAACGATGAAGACGGAGATTGAAAGCATCGAAACTTCGATGAAAAAAGCGGACGAAGAGTTTGCCGCCAAACGCGACACAATTATCAAACAAATGGAACAGCTTCGTGAGCAATTCACCGAAGGCACTCCTGAGTACGAAAAGCAAGAAAAGATGATCGCCGAAGCGGACACTAACTTTCGCCTCGAGTTGGTCAAGAAACGTAAAGAATTCGATGAAGCTCGTGCAGGGGTGATCTTTAAGATCTATTCCGATCTAAATCGCCTGATTAAGTACTACTGTGACAACACTGGTGCAACGCTAGTAATGCGAGTCAGCCGCGAGACCATGGATCCTAAGAAACCTGAGACCATTCAGATGGTTCTGTCACAAGAAGTGCTGTACTTCCAACCTTCTGCCGATATTACCAAGTGGGTCTTGGATGGCCTGAATCAGCAAGCTGGTCCTCAACCTACAGCTAATCCTCCTGCCGGCAACGGTGGAGCTGCGGGCCGCACTAATCCTGCGGCACCGGTACGTAAGTAGTGAAGCGTGCTTCAATTTTTTGTTTCGATCATGAGCGTTCAAGCTGACAAACATCCGTTTGAATGCTCGTTGAGTTGCTCTCAGGCAGGGAAGTCATGCGGGCTGGAAGATTTCAAAATACGATTTCGCATCCATGTCATGTAAGTGGTCGCGGCTACTGGAGTGGCCTGCCGATTACGTTGACGTTCTTGCCTGCACCTGCCGAAACAGGAGTGCGTTTCGTACGTACTGACCTGCCGGATCGTCCGAGCGTCCAGGCGACAGCCGACCATCGGATCGATATGCAACTGCGTACGCGCTTGGCAAAAGGCCCGGCGGTCGTGGATATGGTTGAGCATGTACTTGCTGCTCTTTACGGCATGCAGATCGACAACGTGGAAGTTCACTGCACTGGCTGCGAAATGCCGGGCCTCGATGGAAGCAGTCTAGCTTACGCGTTGGCCCTAGATGACGCTGGCCGCACTCCGCTGCGGAACCGTCGATCCACTTTACGAATCAACAAACGCGTGCGTATCGGTGAAGGTGCCCAGTGGATCACTATCGAACCATCGGACAGTGACAGCTTGGAGCTCGAGTATCGTTTGGACTACGGTTCGAACAATCCGATCGGCACTGCGACTTATGCAACCAAAATAAGTGAAGATGCGTTCTATCATCGCTTGGCCCCAGCTCGAACGTTTATCAGTCTCAAAGAGGCTGAACAACTTCAAGAGCGTGGACTGGCCAAACATGTGACAACGCGCGACTTGTTAGTTTTCGATGTCGATGGCCCGATCGATAACACTCTCAGATTCAATGACGAATGTGCCCGACATAAGGCATTAGATCTGTTAGGTGATCTAGCGTTGACTGGTATTGATTTGGTAGGAAAGGTAGTCGCGTATCGCAGCGGCCATCAAATGAATGGTCGATTAGCAGAACAATTACGCAGTGAATTCCTTTCTGCCCCAAATGCTGGAAACCAGAGCACTGCAAATCAGGGCGATGGGAACCGCACACGCAAAGCGGCTTGAGATTGTTTATATCAAAATTGCTTGGAAAGCTGATTCAAGATGTCCACAATGATCGCACACACAGCGGTAGTTGACCCGCGAGCAGAACTTGATGACGACGTGCGCGTGGGCCATCATTGCGTTATCGGACCGAACGTAAAAATCGGTTCCGGAACGCGGCTTGAAAACAACGTCACACTGACCGGACATTGCGTCATCGGACGGAACAATCATCTGTTCCCCGGCGTAGTGGTCGGTGCCGAACCACAGGATCTCAGCTACAAAGGCTCACCGACCCAAGTCATTATCGGTGACGGCAACGTGCTTCGCGAATCGGTCACCGTGAATCGAGCGACTGAAAAAGAAGACGGCATCACATCCGTTGGCAACAATTGCTACCTCATGACTTGCAGCCACGTGGCCCACGATTGCAAAGTGGGTGACCGTGTCATCATGGCAAATAACGTCATGCTCGGTGGACACGTTCATGTTCAGCACGACGCAACGCTCAGCGGTGGAGCGGCCGTGCATCACTTTGCATCGATCGGTTGCTATAGCTTTGTTAGCGGCCTGAGTCGAGTGCTTCACGATGTGCCACCCTATATGCTAGTCGAAGGCTTTCCAGCTCGACCACGAACCGTCAATGTCGTCGCGCTCAAGCGAAAGAACTTTTCGAACGAAGCCATCAAAATGCTGATGGAAGCCTATCGCTTGTTGTATCGATCTCGAGTCGGTATGGAACACGCTTTTGAAATTTTGTCTGGCGGCAAGCCCATATTGCCCGAAGTCCAGGTACTGTTTGATTTCATTGGTGATTCTCAATTGGGTCGCCATGGTCGTGGTCGTGATCGGAGGAAGGCAGCATGAGTGCGTTGCGTTTGGCAGTTGTCGGTGCCGGTCATCTTGGTCGAATTCATGCAAAGCTTGCGAAGTCGAGTGAGCAATTTGAAGTGATCGGTGTGGCCGATCCCAGTCCAGCCGCTTTGCAACTTGTGACCGATCAAATGAGTCTTCCGACTTTTACCGACTACACTCAGCTTCTTGGGAAAATCGACGCAGCCATCGTTGCCGCGCCAACCGTTTTGCATTACGAAGTCGCTAGCGCTCTGCTGCGCTCCGGTGTCCATGTGCTGGTCGAAAAGCCGCTTGCGTCCTCACCAGAACAAGCTGGTCGTCTGGTCCAGATCGCTCGACATCATCATCGCGTACTGCAAACGGGCCATGTCGAACGCTTCAATCCCGTCTGGACCGCAGCGATTCCGCATCTGCATCAACCAAAATACATCGAAGGCATGCGCGCTGGTCCCTACAGCGGCCGCAGCACCGATATCGGCGTCGTTATGGACCTGATGATTCACGACTTGGATCTGGTGCTGTCGCTCGTGAAGTCAGAGATCACCCACATCTCGGCTAGTGGCATTGCAGTCGTCGGCGGACATGAAGACTTGGCCGAAGCTCGAATCGAATTTGCCAGTGGTTGCATTGCATCGTTGCGAGTCTCACGCTTGGCAACACAAGCCACTCGCCGCATGCAAATTTTTGCGAGCGACAGTTATGCCAATATCGACTTTTCCGCTTCCGAAGTACAGATTGTCAAACCGAGTGAAGAGCTATTGCATCGCGAAGTCTCACTTGACCGAATGAGTGCTGCTGAACGCATGGCCGCAAAAGATTCGATCTATGGCGGCTTACTATCAGTCGAAACAATTACAGCTCCGTCGCGCAATGCGATTCTTGATGAACAAAATGATTTTGCGCTGAGCATTCGATCAGGTAGTGCTCCGTGTGTTAGCGGTGAAGATGGATATCAAGCAGTCGACGCCGCCGCGCGTGTACTAGAAGCCATCGCTGATCACCGGTGGGACGGCATCCATAGCAAACCTTGGCGTATCGGCGCACTCGCCGAAGCTGAACCGCAAATTTTGTCGATTACCAAAGCCCAGCAAGCGGTAGCCCAGAGCAAACGGCTTGCGGGTTAGATATCGTCGCCTTTTGCTCCGCAAAAGTAGCGCCGGGCCTGCATCGGCATCAAAGCTCCTTTCCACACTGTAGTTTCGCGATCGACCAAACAAGGCCGGTTTCTCACGAAACCAGTTACAGCGCAGGTAAAGTTAACAGAAGCGGCGTTTCAATGCGAAACCTCGGACTTGATTTGCTGAGATTTGTAGCCGTTTTCTTGGTGCTCGGACGCCATCTGCATTTGCCGCCCGACGTTTCGCCGATTCTCACCACTTGGAAGCGCGGTGGTTGGGTCGGTGTAGATCTGTTCTTCGTTCTAAGCGGCTTTTTAGTTTCTTCGCTGCTTTTCAAAGAGTATCTCCGCACGGGCGGCATTGACGTTGGCCGTTTTTTGATCCGGCGAGGCTTCAAGATCTATCCAGCATTTTGGTGCATGTTAACGTTTACTTTGAACGTGCTAAATCTTCAGGGAACGCCGCCAACGCGACAGGCTCTACTTGGTGAGTTATTGTTTTTGCAGAATTACTTAGGCGGCATCTGGCCGCATACTTGGTCATTGGCCGTAGAAGAACATTTCTATCTAGGTATCGCCGCTCTGTTTACAATCGTGCTCGCACGTCGAAAATTCAAAAATTTTGATTGGATTCCCTTTGCATTTTTAATAGTTGCGTTGACTTGCTTAACCTTCAGAGTCCTCAATCTCCTAGTCCATCCTAAATTTTACTTCTACGATTACCTGGCCGGAACGCACATTCGCATTGATTCATTGTTTTTTGGTGTACTCATTGCCTACTTCTATCACTTTCAAGAATTAGAGAGAAAAACCAGCTTCATCCGAACTGGTCTGCTTGTTACCGTCGGTATTTGTCTTCTAGCACCAGCATTCATCTTCACGCTGGAATCTAACAAGTGGTTATCGGTTGTGGGTGTCATTCCGCTCTACATTGGAAGCGGCGCGTTGCTGCTGGCCGCATTACGACTTCCTACGTCGCAAAACTCTACGCTCAAAGTGCTCTCTGGTCTGGGTGCGGCCAGTTACTCGATCTATCTTTGGCATTTACCTGTCGGCGAATGGGGCTTTACCTTTCTTGCTAGAGTGGCCGGCCTGGATAATTTTCAGTTCTACATTATCAACTATCTGGTCGGTTCCTTTGTCGTGGGTTGGCTTTTCAGCCACGCGATCGAGTATCCTACGTTGCAACTGCGAAATTTTTTGTTTCCGTCACGAACTGTTGCTGTCGACCAGAATCGCTCGACAGCAACAAGACCCAATTTAGTAGGGCCTGCTTCGGGCTCCTACAGAGCAACGCCGTGAAGTATATCGCTAGCGCTTTGTCCAACTTTATTTTTGGATGGTGAGGAATTAGTGAGCCAAGCGACACTCAATCCCACTTTCTCTCGATACTGCTTTAGTGCTGCAAGCGCTTCGCCATCCACCTCTGTATTTTTGCTTTGGTTGGAATTCGAGCTACTAGCAACGCGAGACAAATCGCGAAGGCAACAAGAGGGAAGATGCTCTCAAACATCTTATACAAATAGACGTTTAAGAATCCCGCGCCCTCAAGGAATGCACAGCCCAGAATCAATTGCGTTTGATAGACGGCAAGGAGCTGCCTAGCAATTTCACTATTGGGTTCTTGCGAACTGCTCAAGCGCGACGTACTTAGGCCGCTTACAAGCGGAGGAAAAACAAAGCTCATCACGATTGCACCAGCTGCGGCAATCACGCCAATCAAGGTCGTCGCCGTGGCCATGAGCTTTACCTGAAAGCCGCTCTGATAAAGCGAGACGCCTGCAAAGGTTAGCATTCCCATGCATAACGCGGCCACAATGATCTGGCAGTTCAGCACCGACGCGCCTTGATTTTCCCACTCAATATTCGTCGAATCGACTGGATCGATTCGCGACGGCTCAAACGGGTTCAGCGGCTTGTCGGATGGATTCATCAGATCCTCAAATTAGATTGGCATCAAAATGAGCGGTCAGGCATTTGAGCGCTTCCGCTCCACTAGCACTATCGATCACCACGTTCACTCGTAATTCGCTGGTGTTAATCATCTCGACATTGATACCGGCCTTGGCGAGCACTTCGAACATGCCGATAGCGACGCTGGTGTGACTACGGAGCCCAATGCCGCTAACGGACAGCTTTGCAATTTCCTTACTGCTCTGGATCCGGCGAACATTAAACCGCTTCTTCAGTTCTTCCATCACTTTTAGACAAGCATCGTACTGAGTCCGAGGAATGGTCAAACTAATGCTCGTATCGCCCTGGTAGCCATCGTAACTTTGAACGATCATATCGACGAAAATGCCGGCTGCAGCGATGGCGTCAAAGACGTGAGCGGCTAATCCAGGAGTATCGGGAACGCCAACGAGGGTCATTCGAGCTTGATCGTCCGAGAGCGAAATGTCGCTTAGCGAGAGCTGCTCCATGTCAGCCATACGCAAGTCCGCGACCAGTTTAGTGACATCGGTCTGCGTGCTTTTACGCGGGGGCAACGATTCCCATTGGGCCGCGTCGTCTGGACGACGGAACAGTTGAAAAGCTTGATGTACGGCGCGAAGCGCGGAAAGAGACTCTGCTCGAGAAACAAGTACCGAGATTTTGATCTCGCTAGTTGTAATCATCTGAATGTTGATACCCGCATCAGCGATAGCGCGGAACATTTGCTGCGCGACCCCAGTTTGCTTGGCCATCCCAAGTCCCACTGCGGAGATCTTTGAAACTTGATCGTCGTGGGTAAACCCAGTCGCACCGACCAACTCGGCCGCTTGTTTGACGGCTTTTAGGGCAGCCGACAGTTCTTCTTTGGGTACCGTGAACGATATATCGGCACGATTCTCTTGACCAACGTTTTGGACAATCATGTCAACCGTGATCTTGCGATCGGCGAGCCGCTTGAATATTTCGTAGCTCGTGCCCGGCGTATCGGGTACGCCTTGAATAGTGATGCGAGCTTCATCGCGAGTCATCGCTGCGCCGCACACGGCAGTGCTAGGCGATTCGCTTTCACTGACGATCAATGTCCCGCGGGTGTCCGAGAAACTACTGCGAACGTGGATCGGCACATCGTATTTCTTCGCGAACTCAATCGAACGATTGTGCATTACTCCCGCACCAAGGCTGGCCAATTCAAGCATCTCGTCGTAGCCAATGCGCGACATCTGGCGAGCTTCAGGCAATTGTCGCGGGTCTGTCGTGTAGACACCGTCCACATCTGTGTGAATTTCGCAGGCGTCCGCGTCTAGAACGGCAGCCAATGCAACCGCCGTGGTGTCGCTGCCGCCACGACCTAGTGTCGTGATATTAAAATCTTCATCAATGCCTTGGAAACCAGCAGCGATGACAATGTTGTTTTCAGATAGCAATTTTCGAATGCGATCTGCCGAGATCTTTCGAATTCGGGCTTTAGTAAACGAACTATCCGTTTGGATTCCGATCTGTGCGCCGGTAAGGCTAACCGCTTTATAACCGAGCGCATGAACGGCCATGGCCATCAGCGCCACGCTCACCTGCTCACCGGTCGACAGCAGCATGTCCATTTCACGGGCGGGCGGAGTATCGTTGACTTGGTGTGCGAGGTCGATGAGCAAATCCGTATTGTGCCCCATCGCGCTCACGACGACGACAACTTGGTTGCCTTCTTGTTGAGCTCGGATCGCTTTGCGGGCCGCGGCAAGTATTTTTTCAGGGTCCGCGACGCTTGTACCACCGAACTTTTGAACAACTAACGGCATTTGCTCTCAAACCTTAGCTAATATCTTGGTTTTTATTGGCGACAGGAAATACTGAAGCTCGGGACAAATGGTCCCGAGCTACGGTTTCCAGTTTCCCCGTATGAAGGCATCCATCATTTCCCATCCGTTGGAAAACGCAAGCGGAGATGCTGCGGCTTGAATTTCATCGTAACCGGCCCCCGAAGGAGTAATTCCGGTGCCGCAAACCGCCAGCGGAACCATTCCATGGCTATGTTTCTTGGTCGAACAAGGGGTCGGATGGTCGGGCAGAACCAGCAGGCGGTATTCACCCATGGTCTGCAGCTTTTCCAAAATTGGACCAACAACATGGGTGTCAATCGCTTCCAGGGCTTTCACTTTTTCGTCGTAGCGGCCTTCGTGAGACGCTTCATCGGTGGCTTCGACATGAACACAGACCACATCGTACTTGTCGAGCGCAGCGACGCCAGCTTGGCCTTTACCGGCATAGTTCGTATCCAAGTAGCCGGTCGCGCCTTCAACTTCGATTCGATCCCAGCCTATCAGTGCGGCTAATCCGCGAAGCAAATCCACTGCGGTGATCATCGCGCCGTTCAAAGCAAACTTTTCAGCAAAGGAAGGCAACACAGGACTGCGACCTTGGCCCCATAGCCAAACATTGGTCGCGGGTTTCTTGCCACTAGCTACACGTTGCTTGTTGACCGGATGATCCTCGAACAATGGTACGCTACGCTGCATCAATTCAGTCAGCAGATCGCTACCAGGGCCGCGCGGAAAATCATCTGCCACTGACAAGTCTGTCAGATCGTGTGGCGCGCGAGTGCGAGTGTCCCCAGTAAAAGGAGCCGGGTCATCTTTGCTGCCGCGATAGATCAGCAGATTCCGATAACTAACTCCGGGTACGAATTGCAATCGCGGATCGCCTACCACGTCACCAAGCGACTGCAACAACTGCTTGGCTTCTTCCGTGGAGATATGATCGGCCGTGAAGTCGACCATGATCTGATCGAGCACCGTGACCAAGTTACAGCGTACCGCCCAATCGTTTTCGCCCAGTTCGATCCCTTGAGCAGCAGCTTCGATCGGTGCGCGTCCTGTAAAATAAACATTCGGATCGTAGCCAAACAAAGTCATGTTCGCCACTTCGCTGCCCGCGGGCAGGTGAGCTGGAACGTTATCAGTCTGCGCCACCATACCGAGGTTCGCCACACGATCCATGTTCGGAATTCTAGCGGCCTGCAACGGTGTCTTACCGCCGAGCTCTTGCATCGGCCAATCCGAACAGCCGTCAGGAATAATGATCGCGTACTTCATAAATCTCCGAACCTTTTGTATCTAATTGCGAGTTTCGTGTGCCACTGGCTAAGCCAGTGGAACGAAGCATTTTGGCAAGTGTAGCTGGTTTCGTGAGAAACCGGATGCACTGGTGACCTTTCGCTTGCAACCGGTTTCTCACGAAACCGGCTACCTTACTGAATTCCGCTGCTAGGAAATCTCAAATTTTGGTGGGTTTGCTTTTGCATTATTGATTAAAACTTCGTCCACTTAACTGCAGGTAAACGGCACTAAAAAACCTCTTATTTACGACAGTCAACTCCTTCGTTTCACTGGCTGTGCCAGTGGCACACGGAGCCCCACCTTACTTAACTTCTTAGATCTTTACGTCTTTCATTACACGCATCCGGACCGTTGGACCAGTAACAACAGCCAACTGCGTAATCTCCTCAACAGCATTGCGAGCCGCGCCTTCGGGTGCTTCATGAGTCATGATGACTAACTGAACTTGCGGCGATTTGGCCAGCGGATCAGGCTCATGCTGAATCACTGATGAAATCGAAATACAGTGTTTACCAAGCACCGAAGTGATCTTTGCCAAGCTGCCGGGTTCATCGGCAACGGTCAGTCGCAAGTAATATCGACTGGGCATATCGTCATCGGGCCGAATGGATACCGGTGACTCGCGGTTGCTCCACAACTCCAGCGTTCGAAAAGTAATTGGAGTCCTTCCAACTGCAGTGTCGATCATGTCCGCAACCACTGCCGAAGCGGTCGGCATTTGCCCTGCCCCTTGGCCATGAAAGAAGATATCGCCCACGGCATCGCCGACCACATTGATTGCGTTGTAGTTACGTCGGACTTCAGCCAGCGGTCGGCCAGTGCGAATCAGCGTCGGTGAAACGCTCAGCTCCAATCCGTGCGAACTCAGTCGAGCCTGCGCGATCAACTTGATGCGGTACCCCAACTCGGCGGCGAAACCGATGTCTTGAATATCGAGCGAATCGATCCCTTGGCGTGGAATGTCTTGCCAACGAATCCGTGCTCCGAATGCCAAATGAGCGAGGATGGCGAGTTTCTGAGCTGCGTCAGTTCCGTCAACATCCATGGTCGGATCTTCTTCGGCGTAACCGAGCCGCTGAGCTTCCTTGAGGGCCCGGGCGTAGTCCCAGCCTTGATCGTCCATTTGCGAAACAATAAAGTTGCTGGTGCCGTTCAAAATCCCTTGCAATGAAGTGATCTGGTTGGCGGAGAAACACTGGCTGATGTTGCTAATGATCGGAATGCCGCCGGCCACCGCCGCTTCAAACGCAATGCAGCGCCCCAAAAGACGCGCGCGATCGAACAATTCCGCTCCATGCTCAGCCAAAAGAGCCTTATTCGCGGTCACCACATCCTTGCCCGAGTCCAGCAGTTTGAGCATTACGGTCCGCGCGGGCTCTAAACCACCCATCAGCAGCGCGACGACTTCGATATCCTCATCCTCGAGCACATCTTCCAATCGATCGGTCAAAATCCCGGGAGGCAAGTCACACTGCCGGGCTTTTCTCAGGTCACGAACGACGGCTTTCTGCAACCAAAGAGTACGTCCAGCGTGCCGCGCCGTTCGATCACCATGGTCCAGCAGCAAACGTGCAACTCCGCTCCCCACAGTTCCAAGGCCGACAATGGCAACTTTAGTTTTATGCATAGATCCGTCCGAATCTTTCCTGCAACGATTGGCCAGCGACAAATGTCCGAGATCCGCTGGCCCATTTTCCCGCAATGTGTCTCTCAGCGAATGCACATTCTAGGCGCTAGCGTCCGTCCTTCAAAGGGAACATCGGACGCATTGTGGATGCCGCCATCCATCGGCCGCTCCTGCTGTGGGTCATATCCTGCCGGGGGCGACCAAGATAGTGGTTGCAGCGAATGGTCGCACCCGGCAGGATACGACCCACGAAGCAGTAACCGTCAGCACCGAAACAGATAGGCTATGATAATGTGAGCCAAAACGGTGGCTTAAACCTTTCCGACACCCACGATTCCTCCGCCAATGCCTCCCAAGTTCTTCTCACGCCCGGAACTATTTCGCAAATGGTTAGCGAATAACCATCTTTCGCAGCTCGAACTGATCGTCGGTTACTACAAGAAAGACAGTGGCAAACCCAGCATGACATGGCCACAGTCCGTCGACGAAGCGCTCTGTTTTGGTTGGATTGACGGAATTCGCCGCCGAATCGATGAGGCCAGTTACTCGATTCGCTTCACGCCACGGAAAAAGTCGAGCGTTTGGAGTAAGATCAATATCGGTCGAGCCGAAATGATGATTGCAGAAGGCCGAATGACTCCCGCCGGTCAGGCCGCTTTTGACCTACGAGTCGAGCGTCGGTCTGGCATTTACAGCTACGAACAGATGACCGCCGAGCTCGATGAACAGTACGCTTTGCTGTTGAAAGTAAACCAAGCAGCGTGGAAGTTCTACCAGTCCCAGTCGGCCTCTTATCGCAAATCAGTAAATTGGTGGATATGCAGTGCCAAGCAAGAAACAACTCGCCAACGACGCCTACAACAGCTGATCGAAGACTGTGCGGACGGACTAAAGATTAAACACTTGAGACGCGAGTGAATTTAGAATTATCTGTTTTTTTATTGAACTCTTTCCGGATCGGCATCTATGCAAAAGTTAACGTTGCTAATCAGCTTTTTATTGGTCACTATCCCTTCCCTAGTCCGTTCACAGGAAGCTGCGACAAAGCTCGACGACTTAACTCCTGCTGAATACAAAGCCCTCGAAAAAGTGACCGAGAACAGCGTCACAGGTACGATTTCCTTTCTGGCTTCGGATGAAATGGCTGGACGTGGAACTCCTTCAAAAGAGTTTATTATCGCGACCGCCTACGTCGCTTCGCGATTGCGAGCGGCCGGTGCAAAGGGATTGGGCAAAGATGGTAGTTACTATCTCGAGTCGTCGGTCGATACAGTTCGAACGCCGGAATCGGGCAGCGTGTTTCAAATTGCGAGTGCAACCGCTCCGGCATTTAACTTGTTTAATGCCGCCGCAAAACCTTTTCAATTCGAAGGCAAAATTCCGTTCATCGAAAAAGATGGATCACTTCCCGAAGGCAAAGCCGGACCAGCGGCAATCGTTTGGAATGATAGTGCCGAGGGAGGACCCAGTGCAGTTTCACTGTTGCGACGCCGCGCAATAACGTTTTCTGGAAAAAACGTAACCGCTTTGTTGGTTGTCACTTCGCCCCAAGGCGAACTTTGGAAAGCTGCTTCGCAATCGCAAATTGAGCCGCGGCCAGATGTTGCTCGTGGCCGCGTCGACATCCCTATTCTCCTGGTTGCAGAAAAACCTTGGACTGAAGATTCCGTTTGCAAGCTGCAACTCCGTGCCTTGTTGAAAGAAAAAGCCACAGTGCGAAATGTGGCCGCGGTTATTGAAGGCAGTGATCCAGTACTGAGCAAAGAAGCCGTTTTCTATTCGGCGCATCTCGATCACCTTGGCGGCAATGGCACCGGTGAAGACAAAATTTTCAATGGAGCCGACGATGACGCTAGCGGTGTCACTGCGGTATTGACCTTGGCCGATGCCTTTGGAGCGCTTGAACCTCGGTCAAGACGTTCGGTGGTTTTTATTACATTCTGGGGTGAAGAGCGTGGAATGCTCGGATCCAAAGAACTCGTCGAAGCCTCACCGTGGCCGCTTGATAAATTGGTCGCGGGAATCAACATTGAAATGGTTGGCCGACCTGAGGAAGGCGCTAGAAACAAAGTCTGGATGACGGGCTGGACCGAATCCAATTTAGGTTTGCTGGTTGCAAGTGGTGCAAGGCGCGTTGGCGTTGAGAACTTTGAACACCCGAGGCTTAGCCAACAACTTTACGGTGCCAGCGACAATATCTCGTTTGTCAACAAAGGCGTCATCGCTCACAGTTTCTCAGCTGGTTCGTTGCACAGCGACTATCACCAACCAAGCGACGAATGGCAACGACTCGACTTGCCTCATATGACTCAAGTGATCCGCGGTTTGTATGCTGGCACTTTACCCATCGCGCAAGGTAAGCTGACGCCTGTTAAGAAGCAGAAGTAGCGATGAAAGTCGCTGGCTTCGGAGCCGAATTCAAGTAGCTGGTTTCGTGAGAAACCGGCTGCACCTGCCACTTATGCTGACTACGCCGCATTGAGGGCAAGACGTTCTGCGAATAAATAAAAAGATAAGAAAATGGAGGTAAGAAAATTCTTCTATGCCTGTGTTCGATGATCCAATTTTCTTACCTCCATTTTCTTACCAAATTCTCTTCTGCGTTCGATTGCATTGAACCCATTCGGACCGAAACATGAGCGAACGAACGGTTGACGCTACAGCACTTAACGCTCGTCTGAGTTCGCAACACATCCTTGCCCGTAATTTCGTTTTGCAGCGCGGAATTTTCGGCATAAGTGGCGGGTGCACCCGGTTTCTGACGAAACCAGCTACAAGTTATCGGCGATCGTCTCGCGAGTCTGTTGGGGTTCCTGGATACGTGTCGAACTTGACACTTGGACGGAGGTGGTTCAATTTCGGTTTCTTTGCGCGAAAGACAAACACCTTCAAAAAGATTGCGACTAAACCGATCACAAGGACCATGGTTCCGATGATCCATTCGATTGACTCTGCGGGTGCTGCGGCAATTCGCTGAGCAGGTTTGGCCAGCTCGAATTTACCAATCAACAGTGGAGCCAACAAGGGTTTGGCGTTTGGCTTGGCCGCACCAGGTTGATAGCCCTGTAGTTTAAAGAAATAACCAGCGAACTTCGCCGTCTGATTCACAGGTGTGTTTGCGTCGAGCCCAGGAGGTAATTCAGGAGTTACGAACACATACAGCCACGCCTTCGAGGTTTCACTCCATCCCCAAACTTCAAAAAGTTCTTGCACCTCAGCTGGATTTTCATCCGTATCGTAGCGTGTAATCTTTCGAATATTCACCGTCAACGTTATCAGCTTGCTGCGATGCTGCGACGGCGAAGAATAAAGGTCATTGAACCGCATCTTCGAGTCAGCCGCTTTTAGCAAGTCACTGAAACTTGACTTCTTAACGATGCTCATGATTCGCCAGTATGCCGGCATCTCCAGCTTTTGCATCTTCAGCGAGCCGTCTTGCGCAAGCCCCAGCCAATCTTGCAAAATAAGATCTTCGCGTAGGTTCAAACTTGACGATTCTGAAAGGTTGGATTCACCAGCCAGTGTTTCCTGCAAAGCATCGGCTGCGGGGACCGAGTTGTCGAGGTTCGAATCCGTCGAGGCAGCCGGTTCGGGTGCTTGAGTATTCGACGATTCGCCGTCAGTCTGTTGTCCGTCAGCCTGTTGATTGACGGGAGCCTCTACTTGATTGACGGCTTCATTGAGATTGGAAATGATGGGCCGCGCGAGGATACCAGGCCCACGCATGTTTCGCAGGTTGCTCATCATGAGAAACAAGCAAACAAGCAGAGCAAACATCGTGAACAATCGCGGACTCTTATACGGCACAGTTTTTCGTCGAATAGGTCGCCGCATTGTTTCACTCCATCGCAATACAAAAAACTTGGTAGCTGTGGCCGTTGTGGACAGTGAGCCGTCGGCGCTAGCCGCGGGTCTGTCGTGCATGGTGAGCCGACGGCGCTAGCCGCGGGTCTGTTGTGCATGGTGAGCCGACGGCGCTAGCCGCGGGTCTCGAAGGAGTAGTCTGTCGTGACAACCAGTCCTCTTTACTCGCATACTTAAAAAGGGACATCAACATTGGCCAGACATTGAGTAATTTGAGCGTCCTACTCCGAGACCCGCGGCTAGCGCCGACGGCTCAGAGGCTACTTAAGCGGAACAATGGAAACCTTCGACAGCTTCTCTCCAGTAGGCAATTCCTGCTTGCCACAGATATCGACCACTTGCATCAGCCGTTCATAACGCAAATCTTCACCAACGCGAATGCTGACAGTGTTGATGCTCCCATCCTGTACGATCGTCGCTAGATCTGTTCGAAATTCCTGCATCAATTCTTCAACTGTTGGAGCAGACAATACCCGCTGTCCGATTTCCAGTTTTTCGATCTCACCTTCCGGCGTGGAATAAATCGAAATCGGCACTATCAGCCCTTCTTCGACATCGTCGCTCGCGCTCACCTGATTGCTTGGGGATTGTGTTACCGGTTTATCCGCCGGCAATCGCATCATAATTTGCGATTCGATCGGCGATGGCTTGAAAGTCAAAATGAAGAACGCCAGCAACTGAAATGCCATATCGAGCATCGCAGCGACGTTAAGTTCCACGTCGTCGTGCCCGCGTTTGCCTTTGCCGCGTCGTCGGTCTTTTCTTCGCATGTTATTGTGGCCCCGACTGTTTCGCTTTGCGCATCACCACGAAAACAAACTGCGAGAAACCTACCGACTTACAAGTATCCATAACGCTATTGAGCACGCGAAACGTCAACTCCCGATCGGCGCGGACGACGACGGTAACTGATGCAGTGTCCTCTTTTCCAGTCTTGGAAGTGATCTCAAATCCTTTCAACTCATTGACCAGGAAATTCTTAAGTGACAACTGAGGCTTGCCGCGGGCGATAACGGTACCGTCATTGGTAATGTTCAAAACGAGCATGTCGCCTTGCAGCTCTTCATCGGCGGGGGCGCTTGCACCTACGACTGGCAAGTCGACTTCTTTATTAAAGTCGGTCGCCCGAAAGTTGATCACCAACATGAAAAACGTGATCAACTGGAACACCATGTCCAAGATGGGCGTCAAGTTCGGTTCTGCTCGCATGGACGACATGGTTTTACAGAGCTCGCAACGGCGGACAGTGGTTTATTAGATTTTCAAAAGAATCAAGATCGGTACGCTCGGGACAATGGTCCTAAGCTACGGTTACTTAGCGTCAGGCTTGCGGCGCATCAAGGCCGATGCAGAACGCAGTTGATCATCGGCAAGCGTCGTAGTTTCGATGGTGATCGTCGCAATCTTATTGCGGAACAACGAATACAAGTAGATCGCAGGAATCGAGAGCAACACCCCTTCAAACGTCAACACCAGCGCTTCCGAAATCGCTTCAGCAACTTTAGCCGCATCAAGGCTAACGCCGGAAATCGCAATCGCACTGAACGCTGTGATCATCCCTTTCAGCGTACCCAAAAGACCAATCATAGGACCCAGAGTTCCAAGGACTGCCAAGATACTGATGTTGGCTTCCATCCGAGCATTCAGCGCTTCAGCGGTACGCTCGAGTTTATCCCGAGCCTCGTCGAGTCCATATCCGAGATCAGACAGACCAGCAAAAAGAATTTGGCTGAAGTATGAATCATCCTGGCTAACCGTTTCCATCAGTTGGTTGACGTTCTTGTTTTCGATGGCGGCCTGGCAAGCTGAAATGACTTCCGGCGGCGCCGCGACAGGCAGTCGCAGAACCAAGAAATTCTGAATCACAACAGTCACGAAATAGATCGAGACCAAAAACAGAATCAGACCGATGATCCCCGAAACTTTGGCAATCCAATAAAGGAAGTTGACATCGTTGACGGGCTCCGGCGGCGCGGTAGCCTCCTGGGCCATCGCAGGGCAGCAATTGACCAGCGCAACTGCCACTGCGAACAACGTAAGTAGACGGACCCAACGCAAAACGTTGCCTTCCGAAAAGCTTAACATGAGCAACCTGCTGACAAGAATAAGGATAGGTTGATGAGATACTGCCGACTTCCGCAACATCTTCAGCTTAACAGCCTACAAGTTGTTTGGGAATAGTTAAGTCATTGTTTCCTTTTGGTCTAGGGATAATCGTAAGTCCAATTAGTACGATCGCAACGCTTGAAAGTTGCCAAACGGTAGTTTTGTAGGTGGGTTCGTGAGAACCCGCAAACCACGGAAGTTCATCAAGAACAGATTACGCTCGCTTCCTCGCCGCTCCATCCACACAAGCCGCAATGACAATATCCCCCGTCACATTCAACGATGTCCGGCACATGTCCAGCAACCGGTCTACGCCCAGAATAATGCCGATTCCAGCTGGTGGAACTCCCACGCTCTGCAAGACAATAACGACTAGTGGCAACGATCCGCCTGGCACGCCCGCTGTACCGACGCCCGCCAAAATCGAAAGCATTACCACATAGGCTTGCTGGGCAATCGTCAGTTCAACTCCGAACACTTGTGCAAGGAATAGGACTGTGATTCCTTCATAAAGCGCCGTTCCGTTTTGGTTAGCAGTCGCACCGACGGTCAACACAAATCGCGAAACCTGAGGCGTAATTCCCAGGTTTTCTTCAGTAACTCGCAGCGCGGTCGGCAACGTCGCACTCGACGAAGAAGTTGCAAACGCCGTTAGCACCGCGTCGCTGATACTGCGGAAGAATACGACCGGTGAACGACCGGCGAGCGTCCACAAGGCAATCGAATAGACGATACCAGCTTGAAGTAACAACCCGACAACGACTGTTCCTACATACCAAACCAGGCTCGCCAAAATATCAAAACCAAACAGTGCGACTAAAGAGAACACAAGACCTGCCACGCCATAAGGCGCTAGTCGCATGGAAAATTGAATGATCACCATCACCGAATCGTAAACGCCCTCAAGTACCGCGACCAACGTTGCAGCGCGAGGACCGGCCACCGTCATCGCCACACCAAACACAAGCGAAAAGAACATAACCGCCAACATGCCTCCGCCCGGCGAGCTACCATCCATGGCTCCGACCATCTCTTGCAGAGGGTTTTTGGGGATAATGTCGAGCAAACTATCGCGGAGTGATTTTGCTTTGCCCGCGTTGGCTTGCGTAACAGCCGCCTTATCTTTAAATCGCTCGCTCAATTCGGTGCGAGTTGTTTCGGGAATTCGCGAGCCAGGACGAATCGCATTCGTAAGCGTCAAGCCGATAATGACTGACGCACCTGAAAAGACCAGCGTTAGCAAGAACGTTTTCAGTCCCATGCGACCCAGCTTGCGAAGATCACCTAGCTCCACGACCGCCAGCGACAAGGCTGTAAACACAAGTGGAATCACAGCCATCATGATCAACCGCAAGAAGACTTGCCCCACCGGCTCGGCAACATTGGTTGCCAGCATATTCAGCGTATCGTTCGGCTTGCCGTCCGCACCTGGCGGTAGCATCAGCCTTGCGGTTCCTCCCAACACAACACCAACAATCAAGCCTAAGAGGATCTTCCAGTGCAGCGCCAATCCACCCGATCCATGTTCTGACCCATGCCCTGATGCTTCCTTTGGACTGTCAGACTCGACGGGATTATGCGATGACATAGATGGCTTTCATGTAGTTCGCAAGTGACTCCTCAGCAAAGCCAGGATTTTACGCGATCAGAAGAACACGCAACAGTCACCGCAAATTGTAACTTTTGCCAACTTCATCGGCGTGCGATGGACAGGTGACGCTTCCACCACACTTTTGCAAATCTCTCACGTGGGTCGCATCTGCCGGATGCGACCCCTCACAAGCTCAGCACAACGCACGTAAAAACTGCTACCATTTGCGTTTCAATCATCGCGCATTCCACTTGCAGCCCACTAAGCGTCGCAGGATCAACCAACACCATGAAGATAACGGCTATCGAGACTCATGTTTGCAACGCTCGTATGCGGAACTGGGTTTTCGTAAAAGTGCTAACCGATCAGCCCGGTTTATGGGGCTGGGGCGAAGCGACGCTGGAATGGCATACGCGATCGGTCGTTGGCGCTATTGAAGATCTGCAAACACTGCTAATTGGTGAAGATCCGCGACGCATCGAACACTTGTGGCAGATGATGTACCGCCAACATTTTTGGCATGGTAACGGAATCGTCCGAGGGACAGCGATCAGCGGAATCGATATCGCGCTGTGGGATATACTTGGCAAATCGCTAGGCGTGCCAATCCATCAACTGTGGGGTGGACCAGTCCGCGATTCGATTCGATTGTACTGTCACCTCGGTGGCGGCAAGATGGAGGATTTCTATGAAACGGATGTGACCGACGCAAAACGTTTTGGCGATTTGGCTCAGCAAGCTGTGGAAGAGGGCTTTACCGCGTTCAAGTCGATGGCGGTTCCATCAACCATGCCGATCGAAGGAAGCGCTCCGATTCGCTACGCGGAGCAATGTGTTATGGCGATGCGCGACGCAGTGGGCCCGAATATCGATATCATGGTCGACTGCCACGCACGACCTTCACCGCGGATGGGAATCCAGTTTGCCAAAGCCCTCGAGCCTTACGACCTCTACTTTTTCGAAGAACCCTGTTGGCCAGAATCCGTTGAAGACATCGCGTTAGTGCAACGTTCGGTAAAAACTCCTATCGCAACCGGCGAACGACTGGTCACGCAGCACGCCTTCCGAGAGTTGCTCGAACGCCGCGCTTGCTCGGTACTTCAGCCAGACATTACACACTGCGGTGGACTTTCGGAGGCTCGCCGTATCGCTGCAATGGCTGAAGCGTATCGCGTTGCGCTGGCTCCGCACAATCCTCAAGGCCCGGTCAGCACCGCTGCGTCGCTCGAATTTGGCTTTGCAACGCCCAGTTATATTATCTGCGAAAACGTTCACAACGATGTACCTTGGAGAAGCGATGTGGTCTCCGAAGGTTTTACAGTTGAACGCAAAGGACGGATCGTAAAACCGAACACACGGCCTGGGCTTGGCATCGAGATTAACGAAGCTGAATTGAAAAGGCATCCGTTCGAACAAGAGTTATTGCAGCGAGTCTTTTACCGCGATGGAAGTGTAGGTGATTGGTAAATGGCAACAACAAAGTTGACTGGCGTACTGCCGATCATTCAGACTCCCTTTGATGATCATTCGCAGATCGATTGGGAAACCTTGCGGCGTGAAGTCGATTGGGCGTTCGCAGCGGGCATCACCGGTTTTGGTACCGGCATGGTTTCTGAAGTCCGAACGCTTTCGCAAGCA
Organism: Planctomycetia bacterium; assembly: GCA_031412515.1. GTDB lineage: Bacteria > Planctomycetota > Planctomycetia > Pirellulales > Pirellulaceae > Aureliella. The sequence continues at coordinate 27,206 of JANODD010000135.1, forward strand.
GAACGCAGCCAATACGCGAGAAAACTGGTCGAGTTTGCCGACTCGCGCGGGCCGGTATTTATGTCCGTCACCGCCGAAAATCAAGTCGAATCACTGTGGCTGGCCAGTGACGCACTAGCCGCTGGTTGCAACGCAGTCATGGCGGCGCCGCCATTGAACGAATCTTTGGATGCGGACGGACTGTATGGTTATTTTGCTGACTTAGCCGAGTCGATTGAACTGCCGATCATCGTTCAAGATGCTTCGGGCTACTTGGGGGCCGCGATACCGCATAGCGTTTATTTGCGATTGCTCGAAACATTTGACACTGAAAAAATTGTCTTCAAACCCGAAGCGCCTCCAAACGGGCCTTGCATCTCGGCGCTACGTGATGCCACTGGCGGCCAAGCAAAAATGTTTGAAGGCTCAGGTGGCGTGTATTTGATCGACAGCATGCGGCGCGGTGTCGAAGGCACAATGCCCGGCATGGAAATGGTCGACGCCATGGTTGCCATTTGGCGCGCGATAAAACGCGGCGATGACGAGACCGCATATCGTATTCATCTTCCGTTGTGTTCGATCGTTGCCTTACAAATGCAAGCTGGTTTAGATGGTTTCTTGGCTATCGAAAAACACCTGCTGCATCGACGTGGGTTGTTTCCGAATCAACTTCGCCGAGAACCCATTCGCTGGCGACTTGATCCTGAGACTGCACAAGAGGTTGATCGCTTGTTCGATCGATTGTCACGCGAGCTTGCAGTAACATCCAAAGACTCCGAATCGGGTTTGACTGGGCGGTAAGATGCGGCGAACAGTTCGGAAAAGTGATTGGCATGAAAATTAGTGGTAAGAAAATAGACACCTCTCGCTGATCACCACCGAGTTTACTCGGTGGAATCGAGACTTTGAGGCTAAGTCCGAACGCAAAACGCCACGCCATCACCCCGCGAGTTCGTTTGCGAGCGGAGCTCGCAAACGAACTCGCGAGGGATGGCTGATTGCATCTCTCCTGTTTTAGCTGAAAAGTCATCGCCCAACCTAGCGAGCTAGGATGGTGGCGCTCAGAGCGAAGTGTCAGAAAATTCAAAAAAATGATTCGGGATCTACACCCATTTGTGCTCATTGATTTGTAGCAATGGAGCGAGGGGCATCCAAGTAGCGTAGAAAGAATTAGATGAAGTACTATGTGCTTTTCATGCTGTGTCTGGCAGCCATCATTGCTTATGTGCAGCGACTTGCATTCTCAGTTTGCGAGGCGCACATTCGTCTGGACCTCGAACTGGATAAGCCTCAGATCGGCCAAATCATGGCGGCTTGGCAGCTCGGTTATGCCCTGATGCAGCTGCCAAGTGGTTGGTTCGCCGATCGAATAGGCAGCCGCCTTTCGTTGGCACTGTTTATTATCGCTTGGTCAGGCACGCTGGGAGCGGCAACATGGTGCACGACGTACAATTCTTTGATCGCAGTATGGGCGCTGATGGGAATGGCTCAAGCGGGTGTGTTTCCTTGCAGTACCAAGTTGATTGGTGAACAATTCGGACCGACTTTCCGCGCGACAGCTTCGGGACTGTTGGCAAGTTCGATGGCGTTCGGAATTGCAATTGCGCCTTTGCTGACGACGCGGTTGCTCAGTGCGGAGTTGCCGTGGCAGACGATTTTTTCATTGTACGCTGTGCCAGGTGGGATTTGGGCAAGCGTTTTCTTGCTTTCAACTTCGAACAGGAATTTTACCGGCATCCAACAAGTACAGACGAGCGAAAATAAGGTTGTGTTACCGGCAATTCGGTGGATGGATTTTCTTACAAGCGTCCCGATGGGGCTGTTGTGTGCGCAGCAGTTCTTTCGGGCTGCGGCGATGATGTTCTTTCAAAGCTGGTTTCCAACTTTTCTGCGCGATACACGTGATGTCGATCTGGTTGTATCAGGCAATTTGGCTTTTGTGGTCGGTATAGGTGCACTACTCGGAGGCATGTCGGGTGGGATTTTCTCCGATTGGCTGTTAAGGCGAACGGGAAATCGTAGGCTGGCGCGACAGGGGATCGCATTCATCGGGATGCTCTCCTGCAGCGGCTTGATCGCGGTGTCGTATTTCATTTCAGATACCACCATCGCAATTGCATGTGTCAGCTTGGGTGCGTTCCTTGCAACCTTCGGCGGCGTGAGTGGTTACACGATGGCGATCGAGTTCGGTGGCAAGCACGTTGCAACGACCTTCAGCATCATGAACATGTGCGGCAACCTCGGGGCTGCACTTTTTCCGCTGCTTGCCGGTTACATCTCTGACGGTCCAAGTGGTTGGACTGGCGTTCTGTTCCTATCTGTTTTTATTTTAGTGATTGATGCCGTCTGCTGGGCTTGGCTCAATCCTACCCATACCATATCCGGTGAGAGCCTAACGTAGCCTAGCTGGGCTACGTGCTCCGCCTTTGCAACGTAATACTAGGGCGCCGATCCGTCAGGTTGCCTTCCAACGCAATATAGGTACCTGTGCGACCGTAAATACAGTTGCCCGCGATCTACCGCTGGCGTGGCATTAAAAAGACTGTCGTCGCTTTCGAATTTGTTCTGTGCGAGTACTGTCAGTTCATCCGAAGGTTCGATCACATACAAGCCACTCGTACGTGTCTGAGCATAAATCTTACCGTTGACCACGATTGGCGACGCATAGACCGGACGGTCACCGCTTGAAATACCTGGTGTTCGAGCGCGGTGTACCAGTTCCCCGTTTTTTGCATTGGCACAGAAATACATTCCTTTGTCGTCAATCCAATGCAAGCGGCCTTCATAGATCACCGGCGTGGCGACATAGGAAGAAGTGCGACTAGTCCATAGTACGTTGGTTTTGGTAACATCCCCCTTGCCACCAACTTCCAATGCCATACTGCCCGATGATCGGTAACCACCAAAAGCGTAAACAACTTTGCCATCAACGATAACGCTCGGCGAAAGATTGTCTGTCATCGTTGTTTGCGCGAACCATGTAAGTTTGCCGGATTTTGGATTCAAGCCCCAAATCTCACCTGGAACGGCGATCACCAAATCATCGCGTGATTCATTTACGTTCACGATCGCTGGTGTACCGTAGCTGAGTGCAAGAGTCGACGCTTCCGATTTCCAGATCTCTTTGCCACTCGTTTTATCGAGCGCAATGATCGCGTGACTCTCTTCCGCCGCGTTCACGATAAGTAGGTCCTTGTAAAGCATCAAGCTAGCCGCGGTTCCCCAGCCTCGATTCCCTGATTCCGTTCCAACGGACACTTTCCAAAGCTGTTTTCCGTCGAGATCAAACGCTAGGACGCCGGATTTTCCGAGGAATGCAAAAACGGTTTGACCATCCGTTACGGGCGAATTGGTAGCATACCCATGCTCGGGCACGCCCATTCCTTGATATCGATCTTCAGGTTGTACGGCATCTACGTCCCGCGCCCAAGCGATTTTTCCATCTTCGCGACGGATGCAAACCAGTGAACGTTTCAGCTGGGCCATGTTGCCCGTGTTTCCGTTATCCTCCCCGTAGCCTGAGTAAGTCGTGAGGAATACATACTTTTCTGTCAGTACGGGACTTGATGAACCTGCACCCGGGAGCTTTGTTTTCCACAACAGATTCTTGGTATCGCTCCACTCAGTTGGGATGGACTTATCCTCACTTACGCCAGTGCCATTAGGTCCGCGAAAGCGACTCCAAGCACGAAGATCACTCAGCTTCGCCGCTGTGAGAATAACTCGCGACTCCGCTTCAGCGATTTTTGATGCATCTACTTGTTCTGAGTCGATTTCGGAATCTTGATTTGCTTCGGTTTCGATCTCCGGCCGAGCAGATGCATCATTCAAGCGTGGGCGATGTCCACCCTTGGGCATCAAGACAACGGTCACCCCAATTATGATTGTCAGTAGAGCAAACATTACAGCGATGCGTTTGCGTTTCATAGTATTTCCTTGAACCGATCAGTTGTCTTTGAATTTTGTAGAGTTGCGACGAGGCCACATGATACAAAGTGAACCTGAAGAACCGGTGAAGACCCCTTCCAAAAATGCAAAAACGCTCGTCCCCAGGCTCATGCCGGCAGAGCCTGGGAACCAGTTGGTGGTGTTCAGCGAGAAGTGTCGAAATAAAAAGGAAATAAAAATTCACTGCCCATGCGGTCTTAACCGCTACTTAAGGTTGCAAAGCTAAACTGGCAAGTCGTCCGAGCACGTTTAGCGTTCGCTTGTAATGGCGCGGACAAGTATGACAATCACCTACAACGGGGAATCGATGATGAAACTAAAACGGAGTTTTGTACTGGCGATCGTAGCCAGCTTGGGTAGTAGCGTATTGGTTATCGCTCAACCACCGGGTGGTGGTCGGGGTCCTGGACCAGGCGGACCCGGTGCAGGCGGACCCGGTGCAGGCGGACCCGGTGCAGGTGAACCGGGAGGCGGGATGGGTGAACGCCGCCCTAGTCCACTCGCAGAAGCACTTGACACAGACCATGATCACATCATCTCGGCTGAGGAAATTAAAGGTGCTGTCATCGCCCTGTTGACACTTGATAAAAACAAAGACGGACAGCTAAGTTCAGACGAATATCGACCAGCAGGCGGTGGCAGCCCCGGTGCAGGCGGACCCGGTGCAGGCGGACCCGGTGCAGGCGGACCCGGTGCAGGCGGACCCGGACCCGATGGACCTGGCCCTGGTAGACCTGGCCCTGGTAGACCTGGACAAGGCGGACCCGGACAAGGCGGACCCGGACAAGGTGGACCTGGGAGCCGGCAAGGCGGCGCTCCTGGAAGGCAAGGTCCAGGAGGGCGACAGGGTGGACCTGGCGTTCCGGGTGCGGGCGGACCTGGTGGACGTGATCAGGGCCCACCACCACCTGAACATGATCCTGAACAATTTGTTCGACATGCCATGGAATTTGACGCTGACGGCGATGGTAAACTAAGCCGCGAAGAACTTTTGAAATTCGCAGCGCAAATGCCTCCGCCTCCACAAGGCGGCCCTGGTCAAGGTGGCCCTGGTCAAGGTGGCCCGGGTCAAGGTGGCCCGGGCGGCGGTCGCGGTCCTCGAGGCGGTCCTGGCGGTCCTGGTGGTCCTGGTGGTCCTGGTGGTGAACAACCCACTCGCCCAACGCGACCCGCAAGCGACGAGTAAGCGTTAAAAACTTAAACAGATCGAATATCAGTCGGAGCTTTTTTTAAGAGCTCTGGCTGATTCACTTTATGGGAAAACCCCGGTGCGACTACTTGTTATTGAAGACGAACCTGATTTGCGATTGGCGATCGTGCAAGTTCTTTCGGAAGAAGGTTTTGCCGTCGATCAAGCCTCCGACGGACAATCGGGTTTGCACAAAGCGTCCGTTTGGGACTACGACGCCATTGTGCTGGATCTCATGCTGCCGATCAAAAGCGGCTGGGATGTGCTGACAGGACTTCGCAAAGTCAAAGCCACTCCCGTACTCATCCTTACCGCTCGCGACGCAGTGACAGATCGTGTGCGCGGACTCAACGGCGGCGCTGACGACTATCTGATAAAACCATTCTCAAACGTTGAGTTGATCGCAAGACTCCGGGCACTGATTCGGCGGTCAGCAGGACAGACCAGTTCCACCATCGAGATGGGACCGATTACTATCTATTTGTCTGACCGAACGGTAACTAAAGGCGATGAAGTAGTTTCACTGACCGCCCGTGAGTATACGCTGGTCGAGTTGCTTGCGTTGCATCGTGGTAGACTGATCACACGATCCATGATTTACGATCATATCTTTGGCGAAGATGACGACAGTCTTTCGAACCTAGTCGAAGTACATGTTTCGCACATTCGCAAAAAGCTCGGCGCCGATTTCATCGAAACCCGTCGCGGACAAGGCTACATCATTCATGATTAAGTCACTGCGATGGCGATTACAGATTTGGCACGCCGCCATCCTCGGTGTTGCGATCGCATTGTTTGGTACGGCATTTTATCTGCAACTGCAAAGATCCACCTACGGCGAAATCGACTTAGAGCTGCTCAGTGGTGCCCGTGTTCTGGAAGGTTCACTTCGCACGTTGCCACCGCCCCGGCCACGCGAAGGCGAACGCCCGTTTTTTCCGGCTCCGCGAATGGGCGATGGTCGACAAGGTGAAGGCCGCGCTCCTGGCATGGGATTGGGCGGTGGACCAGGACCAGGTAATCGCATGCCTGATGGCCGTCCTGGTCGTCCCGGACCTCGACCCAATGGGCCCAATGGTGGACTTCGAGGACCTAACGGAGAACCTGGAGGTGCCGGTCCTGGCGGGGATCTATGGCAAGGCCCGCCGTCTCCGGAACAGCATCTTCAAAACGCATTGCAGCTCCCTCCGTTTTTCGCTCGAGGTCCGCGGGATACTCCACCCTACTTTGCGGTTTTCAATCCTGAAGGTGAATTAATGCACGCCGAACCGCTCGAAGACGTGCCCATATGGACTGCTGTCTCGTGGCCGATTTCCTATCGCACCGTAGGGCCCAATCGAGAAGTACTATTGAGAGGTCCAGGAGGTACTTTGATCGTGGTCGGTAGAGATATTCACTTACTAGTGGATAGACTCCGCAGTTCTTTGGTGCAATTACTTGTTACGGGCTTAGGAGTGCTCGGACTGGGACTAGTCGGAGGTTGGTGGCTTTCCGGAAAAACCATCCAACCGATCAAGCAGATCAGCGATACTGCAGGCAAGATCAATGCAGCAAACCTATCCGATCGCATTTCGACGACTGGTATGGATGACGAGCTTCGGGTACTGGCAACGATATTGAATTCGATGTTCGGGCGACTGGATAGTTCATTTAAGCAACAATCACAATTCACAGCCGATGCTTCGCACGAACTGCGCACGCCGCTTGCCGTTTTAATGTCGCAGTGTGAGCTCGCGCTCAATCGGCCGCGCGGCAACGAAGAGTACAAGCAAACCATTGGGACATGTCAGAAGGCTGGCGCGAGAATGAAAACGCTCGTCGAAGACCTGCTAACACTGGCCCGCGCGGATGCAGGAAAACTGGAAATTGAACCCTCCAAGGTGGATCTTAAAACCATCGTAGATGAAGCTCTTGCCCTGCTGCAGCCGCTTGCTCGCGAGCACCACGTCGAATTGGCCTGTGATGGATGCCCGGCGGAGTGCTGGGGGGATGTCCGTCGATTGTCGCAAGTCATCGCAAATTTGATTGGCAACGCAGTCCATTACAACAAGCCCGGCGGCAAGGTAATTGTTATCACGTCGATTGAAGATGAATATGCAGCTGTTGAGGTCCGCGATACGGGTTGCGGAATTCCGGGCGAAGCGATGCCGCATTTGTTTGATCGATTCTACCGAGTCGATGAGGCTCGATCGCGACAAACCGGCGGCAGCGGCTTGGGACTAGCCATTTGTAAGAGCATCGTTGACGCGCACGATGGCTCAATCTCAGTCGATAGTGAAATCGATGTCGGCAGCGTTTTCAAAGTCCGCTTGCCACGTTGGGGAAAAACGAAGACCCCCGCAAGTTTACCTCCGGGGTGAATAAGTTTGACAAGCTAGACACTACAAGTGCTTCCAAGGCCAATTACTTGGCAAAGCACACAGCACAGCAAGACTCAGCACGCCTATCCACGCGGCCATCGCAAGCGAGACCCAAGCAATCGCTTTACCAGTACGCTTAAAAGTGGCGACGCGATGCGGGATCATCCAGACCACAAAGTCCATCAGCAGTATTGAAATTGCAAACAAGCGTGTCATAGCTACCGACTGAAATTCAGAAGCACTATCGACAGGCGAAAGCACGATGAAGGCCGCGATGCACGATTCAACTATCCAGCATCCAAGCGCCACCGCAGCCGCTCCCGACCAGGACACTGAGGACAGCGACTGAGGGGTACTGCCAAACGTCAACTCGATTGCACAGAATACTCCAACGCCCCATAGCACACAGGCTGCTAGAATGTGAACCGAACTTATCCACGCGTTGGATTTTGGTGCTGATACAACTGTGCAAATAGAAATCGCAATGGCGGCGGCGATGATTGCCAGACCCACCACGTTAACCCAGGTTGCTACAGGCGCAGGTTGTGCCTTCAAGGCACTCGCGTTGTTGAACTGAGCAGGTCTCGATTTCTTTTTACTACCAGGTTTGTTGATGGCCGGATCGAGCTGCGAAGCCTCTTCATAAGTTTCGAGTGGACTCGTCCTCGTCCACTGAATGATGCTCTGGACTGCGCTAAAACCGGCGATGAATGCGCCACCAATCCACATCCACAAAGTCACAGAGCCCGACGCATAGAGACCGCTAAGGATGCAACCAACCAGAGCGCCAAGCATCAATAAGATTTGCCAGACGACCACTGATTTACGGCTGTCCAAGCACTGGAGCAAAAACGCAGCGGTCCAAAAGGCGAGCGCAGCTTTGCCTGTCAATGCAGTCGAGCTGGCCCAGAGCGCTGCATACAAACTCATTTACGATTGCCCACAATCAAACCCAAGATTTCGGCTCGCGACGATGGGTCGTCGCGAAACACTCCACGCATTGCTGACGTCAAACACAAACTGCCAGGCCGTCGAATGCCACGCATCGTCATGCACGAATGGGAGGCTTCCAGTACCACAGCCACTCCACGCGCGTTTAGTTCAGATTCGATCAAGTCCGCAATCACTTCCGTCATTCGTTCTTGAACTTGCGGGCGACGGGCAACTTCTTCCACCACGCGTGCAAGCTTGCTCAAGCCCACAACTTTACCGTCGGGCAAGTATCCTACGTGGGCTTTACCAGTAAACGGCAGAAGGTGATGTTCGCACATGCTACAGAAATCGATGTCGCGGACAAGAACCACTTCATCGTATTTTTCAGTAAAGACTTTTTGCAAATGAATGCGGGGATCGGTCTTCAGTCCAGAGAACATTTCAGCGTACATCCGCGCCACACGAGCGGGTGTTTCTAACAGTCCTTCACGATCCGGGTTTTCCCCAACTGCGGCAAGAATCTCACGGACAGCGCTCTCAATGCGAGCCAAATCGACCTCATGCTTTGACACTTCAACGGATTTCTTCAACGAACTTGGTTTTGTCACTTGTGCCTCAAAACGCAACGAGCAATTCGCTTATGCAAATCGCTCATGGAAATTTTACGATCGATTTTTCTGATTGTTGCCCAACTTTGGCGAGAACGCTAGAGAAAACCAGACAACAGACCATAAATAGCCAGCACGCGCTGACTCTCAATCGTCTGATTCTAGGCGGCCTTCAAGTCGCCATTGCCTGAAGCTAAGGAACCGTCCTACTCGAGAATCATATCATCAACGGTTTTGCCGGTTGGAATCATTGGCAAAACGTGCTCTTGATAAGGCACCGACACATCCAACACGAACGGCCCGGGATACTCGATCATTTCTATAAGAGCAGCTCGCAGGTCCGACTTTTTACTAACCGTTGCAGCGCCGCAACCGTAGCCCTTGGCAATTTGTACAAAGTCCGGATACCTGTCGGTCACGATCGCATGTTTCTCTGTGACGCCGATTCCGCGAGCTTCTTCGTGGTCGATTGGCCCGAGGTAAGTATGAGCCCGATTGCTGCCCATGAAACGATCTTCCCACTGCACCACCATCCCAAGATGCTGGTTATTGAGCAACAGGACCTTGACCGGCAACTTTTCACAGTGAAGCGTAGCAAGTTCCTGAATATTCATCTGGAAACTGCCGTCACCGTCAATGTCGATCACCAACGAATTTGGATTCGCGGCTTGCACACCCATAGCAGAAGGCAGACCAAAACCCATCGTGCCCAAGCCAGATGAACTGAGCCAGTGGCGTGGTTCGCGGAAGTTAAAAAACTGTGCCGCCCACATCTGATGCTGGCCCACACCGACTGTGACGAAGGTGTCGCGATCTTGCGTCAAGTTCGACAATTCGCGGATCGCATGTTGCTGAAGAATGCCATCGAACTTTTCATCGTAATGAAACGGATACTTTTGCTTCAGCTCTTTGCAGTGCTTTACCCAAGGTGCAATGTCGTCCGGAGCTTCAACGATCTTATTGAGCTCTTCGAGCACGAATCGTACATCGCTGCATACCGGAATGTGAGCGACCTTGTTCTTGTTGATCTCCGATGCGTCGATGTCGACGTGGATGATCTTTGCGTTCTGAGCAAAAACTTCTTTCTTGCCCGTCACACGGTCATCAAATCGAACACCCAGCGCGATTAGCAAATCGCAGTCGCGGACGGCGTAGTTTGCATAAGCCGAACCGTGCATACCAAGCATGTCGAGCGATAGAGGACCTTCGTTCGGATACAGCCCCAGTCCCATAACGGTCATGGTAATTGGGATGCCGGTAAGTTCGATCAACTGGCGTAGTGCTGCTGCGCCTTCGGAGCCAATGACGCCGCCACCAGCATAAAGCAATGGTCGTTTCGAGTGCTTGATAGCAGCCGCGATTTGACGAATCTGCTCAGGTTGAGCCAGCGGCGTTTTAACGCGATAGCCAGGCAAATTCATCGGCACGTCCCAATCGACGTTGCACTGATCCATCTGCACATCTTTTGGCATGTCAATAAGCACTGGGCCAGGTCGGCCCGTAGTGGCGATGTGAAAGGCTTCCTTCATAACGCGAGCTACATCGTCGACTTTGGTGACCAAGTAATGATGCTTGGTAATACCTCGGCAGACTTCGACGATCGGAGTCTCTTGAAACGCGTCGGTACCAATAACGCCAGTCGGAACTTGGCCCGTGATAGCGATCAGCGGAATACTGTCGAGTTTCGCGTCGGCGATCGCCGTTACCAGATTGGTCGCACCAGGTCCGCTGGTAGCCATGACTACGCCAACTTTTCCAGTCGATCGCGCGATGCCTTGGGCTGCGAAGCCGCCACCTTGTTCGTGGCGAGGGAGGATCGTCCGAATTTTAGTTCCATACTTGGTCAACGATTGATGCATGGGCATGCTACAACCGCCGGGATACGCGAAGATGACTTCTACGTTGTGGTCCACCAAGGATTTAACCAGAATATCGGCGCCGGTCATTACTTGTGTGCCACGTTTTGTTTCAGCCGAAGCCATCTTATTCATACTCCAAAGTCGTTTCGAAAATTCAGACTGCCCTGCAGGGACTCAATTCTTTCCCAGTAGGTTCCAGTCACCCAACTCATTTTTCTCAGATTCGCCTAAACTGACGCCAAATCGCAATTTTTGCTGCGAAGGGCGAGCGGAAGTAGCCTAGGCTTTTAGCCAGAGAGGCCCGCAAATCGATAGGCTAGTGTTAAGAATAAGGTAGAAATTGGTTTTCTTCAACGACAATATAGCTCACACCTTACGAGGAGCGCCCTACAAATGGTTCGAGAATGGATAGCTGTCGCCATTGGAGGGCTGGTTGGAACGGTTTTGCGGCATTTTACAGTGCATCAGATTTCCCTTATTGGCGATTCTTGGTTGCCAATTGCAACTTTAGGAGTGAACGTCGCTGGTTGCTTTGCCATCGGTTACCTCTCGCAGTGGTCCATGGCCCAAAGCCTTGAAAACCACTGGTGGGTGATCGGTTTACGCTCGGGCGTACTCGGCGGATTGACCACTTTCAGCTCCTTTGGGCTGGATGTTGTTCGCCTGTGGCAAACCGCTCGTCCCGAAGTTGCCGTCGGACTGGCTTCGGCTCATGTATTCATTGGGATCGGTGCGGTGGTCATCGGCATGCAGCTTGCGCGAACCTGATTTGCACCCGTGAGCACCATTGAGGACTGGCTCCCCTCGCCCCAGCACTCTGGCAAGAGGGACCAGGGTTGAGGGGTGAGCGACCGTCTAATAATAAATCAAGTGGAGGAATCTTGAATTTCCTCCTCCGTTTAAATTCTTGGGGGCCTGCCCCCAAACCCCCGGGATTTTTTAAGGCATGGCGCCGGTAACTCAATGTTTGATTTCGTACTGGCGCAGCACTATTATGAACAGTGCTAAGTGAAACATAGCAAAGCTCCGCGGGGACGCAACTTTGTGAGGGATAACTTAGTCGCCGGTGAGTCAATGACCTGCCGAGCACGTAGAGCCCGTGGCCAGGTTGGCAACAACCTGGTCATTGGCCTTTTTCTTCAGTGGATCCCACATCTCTCCATTGCGTACCATGTCGTGGATCATCAGAAGCAGTTTGCGCATGCAAGCAATCAACGCCAGCTTTTTCGGTTTGCCTCGCTGTAACAACTTCTGATAAAACTTTGAGATTACCGGATTACATCTCGTGGCTGGCGAGAGAGAGAAAGAGAAGGATCGAGATTTTTGAATTTCGCAAGCTGGAAGCATACGCCACTTAGACCTGCTTGCGCATGCGCAAAGCGGCGATGGTGGTGACGACGATGGCCATGATCCAAAGGACCAGTGTGTGTTGCCAAAGCGTCGTCCAGTCGGTGCCGCGAAGCAAAATCCCACGGGCCGCGTCGATCAACCAAGTCGTCGGAATGAAGTAGGAAATGGTTTTAAAAATCTCTGGCATCGAGTCGATGGGAAACACATAGCCCGATAAAAAAATCGATGGAATGATGGTGCCCATTGCCATCTGACCAGCTGCATCTTTGGTGTCCGCTTTCGTCGAGATCAGTAGACCGAAGGCGAGCATTGTCAAAGTAAAGGGTAAGAGCAGCGCGAACAACAACAGAACATGCCCGCGAATTGGAACTTGAAAAATCGTATACATCACCAGCAGAATAATCGCAAACTCGATGGCGGTTTGAACTACGTATGGAATCATCTTGCCAAGAATAACTTCGCCGCGTCGAACAGGTGTCATGTAAAACTGCTCAAGGGTTCCGGATTCCTTTTCGCGAACAATCGCGTTAGCGGACAATATCGTCGCCAACATCTGGCACATGACAACCATCAATCCCGGTAAGAAGAACCAAGCGGAACGCGTGTCAGGATTGAACATCACACTTGGTCTAGCTTCGATCGGCAGCTCCTTTCCTTTCAAAACTTGCCCGAGTGAAGCTCTGAGCGCAATCGCATTGCCGACGTTTAGAGATTCAGCCGCGATGCTAGAAACCGTTCCATCAACCAAAACTGCGAACGGTGAAGTCTGGCCAGCTTCGATTTTGCGTGAAAAGTCTTCGGGAATAATGATTCCAACTTGGGCATTTCCGGCCACAATGTAAGCTTGGGCTTCCCTCTCGGAGTCGCAGTACTTAAGAACTTCGAAATCACCCGAGTTCTCGAACTGTTCGATCAAACGCCGGCTTTCCTGAGTGTTGCAAAAATCAACGACGACCGTACTTACGTCACGGACGTTAGTATTGATCGCAAAACCAAGCAAAAACATTTCAACGATCGGAATGAATAGTGTGAAGAACAGCGTCTGCGGGTCGCGGACAATGTGCAGCATCTCTTTATAAGCGATGAAGCGGATGCGTTGCCAAGCAGCAAGATTCACGATCCATTCTCCTTGCTTGCTTGACGTGCCAAAGTCACAAACACATCCTCCAGATTTGCATCGGCGGCAAGAATATCGAGTCCTTCGGCTTTTAAATCGTTTAACGAAACGTTGTCATCAATCAATGCATGAACGGCTTGGCCAAAGATGGTGGCTTCGTGGATTCCAGCACGAGACCTTAGCTTCGCAAGTACCTCTGCTGACACGCCACCGCGAATCTCCCATCGCTTTGATCCGACGGGAGTGATCGTTGGCAAATGCTTCAAGTCTTTAGGGGTTCCCAGCGCCAACAGGTGCGACAAGTACAAGTAACCAACTCGACCGCATCGCTCCGCTTCATCCATATAGTGCGTTGTCACTACCAACGTGATCCCCTCGGAAGCCAACCGAAAAAGCAGGTCCCAAAGCTCTCGGCGCGCAACGGGATCAACGCCCGCGGTCGGTTCGTCGAGGAACACCAACCGAGGTCGGTGCATCAATGAACAGACCATGGCCAGCCGCTGCTTCCAACCGCCAGACAACTTACTTGCGGATCGGGTTCGATAGGGTGCAAGCCCAGTTAATTCGACTAATTCCGCTTGCCGTTGTTTAGCCTGGGCTCGACTCAAGCCATAGATTCCACAGTAGAAATCCATGTTCTCCTGTACCGTGAGATCGCCATACAGTGAGAATTTCTGCGACATGTAGCCCACCTGCTCGCGGATTTTTTCAGCTTGTGTCCTTACATTCAGGCCGAAAACCGAGGCCTCGCCTTCGCTGAAATTCAGCAACCCGCAGAGAGCGCGAATCAAGGTAGTCTTCCCAGAGCCGTTGGGACCTAGCAGACCAAAAACTTCGCCCGCGTGTACATTAAAGCTAACTCGATCAATGGCCCGAAACTTGCCGAACTGAATGGAACAATCATGTAAGGCGATAACCACATCGGGGTCTGTGTTTAAACTCGATTCTTTAACCATGTTTTACTTGGCCATTGGAATTCGTATCGATGCAGCCATGCCAGATTTAAATACGCCCTTAGCATCTTTCAGCAAGACTTTGATGGCGAATACTTGGTTATGGCGTTCGTCGGGGCTTTGCACATTGCGCGGCGTGAATTCGCTAATATTGGCAATGTGCGAAATAGTGCCTTCATATTCTTGATTCGAACCGTCATGGGTTACGGTCACGTTTTGGTTCAATTGCAAAAGTGACAACTGAGTCTCGGGAACGTACGCTTTGACCCACAAATCGCCGTCGTAAAGCACTCGTATCACGGCCGAATTCGGGGCGGCCATATCTCCGTGACGAACAGCGATAACCTCGATTCGACAACGCTCTGGCGCAACGATCGAACACTCGGCCAGCTGCGTGTCCAGTTCAGCGATCCGCGCTTCGATTTCTGCAACTTGGGCTTTAGCTTGGCGAATTTCCTCTTCGCGCGCGCCGCGCTTGATGAGTTCATAGTCGGCGCGGGCCTTTGCAACTTGCGATCTAGCTTCGTTAAGATCTTCGATTCGAGCTCCCGTTACCAACATCTCATGGTTTTTCGCGCTCGAGCTCGATTGCGATTTGGCTTTCAGCAAGTCAGCCTTCGCGGTTTCAAGTTCGGCTTGGCTGATCGAATTTGCGGCTGCGAGTGTTTTTAGTCGATTGTATTCTGCAAGCGCGCGGTCGTAATCGGCAGCCCACATCTCGGCTTCAAACTTGGCGATTTCGAGCTCTTCTGTTCGAGCCCCAGTCTCAAGCCGCTTTAATCGAAACTCAGTCATTTCCAAGGTAGAATGCGCCGCGGCGATTTGCTCTGGCAGCGGACCATTGCTAAGCATGTCGAGCTTGGCTTGATACGATTCTTGTTGCGCGACTAATTGCGCACGTTTCGCATTCAACTCGGCGCAGTCAAGCAATACCAGCAGTTCGCCAGCCTCAACAACATCGCCTTCGCGAACCAGCACTTTTTCAACCCGTCCGCCCACTTTTGAGCTGAGCCGGACTTCCTGGGTTTCGACGATGCCTGGGAGTTTAAGAATCTCGGAGCTAGTTTGATTGCAGCCGAAAAGAAATAGGGCGATGAAAATGCAGATGGCAACTGAAGCCAGTGATCGCTTTGTAAGGTGTGTTGTCATAGTTGCGATTCTAGCATGCGAAGAGAGTTTAGAATTCTACCTCATTATTTCTAAACACGTTTGGAGGTGACGTGAATTTGCAAGCAGGCAGCAAACTGGAAAGCGACGCGAACGACGCTCCTGCGATGCCGCTTCTAACCGCCTGCTGACGTTCACAAGCAGTGAAGATGGCGGCTCCGCCGACGGAGGGGTAGTAGTCCAGCTTTGTGAACTTAGTCACCGCGAGATAAAAGCGTCGGTTTCTTATGAGCTACCCAATGCTGTTAAACCAGCACGCTCCACTGGCTACGGGTTAAACAATTCGTAGAGGGAAAAGCAAGGCGGCACAACCAAAATCAGTCGACCGCTTGGGAAATCAGTCCGGTGTTGCAACTACTGCCGAATGACTGGTTGCACCATCAATTGAAGCGGTTCGCAGTTTGACGATCTTGGGGTGTCGCGCCTTCTTCGCTCGCTCAGGAACTAAATCACGCATCGACTCCAAACGACCAAAGCAAAGTAGACGATCACCTGGCTCAAGCACGCGTGATTGTTTTGGATTGGGAAGCACAGCGGTACCGCGATTGAGTGTCAGTACATTGATATCGCGATCACTCAAGCCTGATTGTTCAATCGTCATCCCAACATATTCGCTGCCATCGGGAATGTGCAGCTCGGCCACGCCGTAGCCGCTGCTAACGGTGAGTCGCTGACGAACGTCCAGTTCCGGAAAGTTCACTTGGGCGGCGATATAATCGACAATCGCGCCTGCAACATCCATCCGAGTTGCTGCTTCGATGCCTTCAAGACCTGGAGACGAGTTGACTTCAATAATCTGCGGACCGGAGTCAGCCTCCAGCATATCGACACCGGCAATACGGAGTCCCATGATTTGCGCGGCTCGGACCGCTGTTTCGCGGAACTCTTCGTCCAGCTCCACTGGCTCAGCCGTCGCACCCCGATGCACGTTGCTTCTAAACTCTGTTCCTTGAGCGGTCCGCCGCATCGCAGCTACGACACGGTCACCAACGACAAACGCGCGAATATCGCGACCCTTGCTTTCCGACACGAACTTCTGCACCAGCACGTTTTGTCGCGCGCTTTGCAGTGTCTCTATAATCGCTTCAGCAACTTTGGCTGAATCCGCCAGGATGACACCTACGCCTTGAGTTCCTTCAAGCAACTTGATAATGACCGGCGCGCCACCTACTCGTTCAATGGCGGGCAACACATCCGAACGATCGCGCACAAAAGTAGTCTGCGGCATGCCCAGCTGATGACGGCTAAGAATTTGAAGCGATCGCAACTTGTCCCGCGAATTCATGATCCCGTTTGAAGAATTCGCAGAGTAGATATCCATCTGCTCGAACTGGCGAACAACGGCGGTACCGAAATAAGTGATCGATGCACCAATGCGAGGAAGTACCGCATCAATAAATCGCAGGTGTTTGCCGTGGTAGTATAAATCCGGCTTGCCCGTCGCTACATCAATCGCAAACCGCAGCGTGTTCAGGATGCGAACCTTGTGGCCTCGCTCAGTGGCCGCTTGAAGCAGCCGTTTTGTGCTATAGCAACGCGCGTTACACGAGAGAATTCCAAGTTTCATAAGTCACCGCAATGTTGAATACTGGAGAAGCTGCGAGTCGATTGCACACTCAAGCTCGCAATCATTCAGTTACCTGAATTCACCCGAAGATAAGTAATAAGCAATTAAAACCGTTTTCTACAGAATCGCATCGTGGATGTGGAACGTGGGTTGAAGCTAATTGAGCAGGCGTTGCCCGTTTTTGCAATACCTTATTCTATGGCGAACCAATGCAAGTCCAAGGCTTCAGATTGCGAGAAAGTAAGCTGTGCCGCTTTTCCGGATTTAACAATTGCGCTTTGCAGAAGTGAAGTCTAACCATCCCTCGCTATAACCTGAAGTTTTGCCCCATTGCGATTTAAATAAGTCGAAAACAGCGTCATTGATGGGGCTTTTTGGGCAAACAAGTCCCCTTCGATTGAGTTGAGGATAGAAAAGGTCTCAAAGCTCGCCGTTAACTTGTTGGCAACTGAATGGGGGCAAGTATTGCGCCTGCTTGCTTGCCATGCAAACACTATTTGCATGCTAGGACGAAACCAGCGGTTAAAACTCTCATTCTCTTTAAATCGAAACTTTGTGTCTGCTGTTTGGACAGTTATCTACTATTCACTATCGGGATTCGTCCGCCTCGTTTCATGACTACCAAAGCATCACCGCTGACCAGAGTTGCTGTTGGGCTTGGATTCATATCCGTACCGCCCCCCTGCCTCAGCAATGCGACCACAAGCATTCGCCCCGAGAACTCTCGCTCAACGTCCCCCACGCACCGCTGCAACCAAGGGGATCCAGGTCCGACTTCAATTTCTTCCATGTCCAAGCCAAGTTCGATCAGGTGGTTTTCAAACTCAACGTTTGTCTTGGTGTTATTTCCGAGTAACTCGCGAGCGTTCGGGTGAAGAATCAAGTGCGCGATTCTGTCAGCACCAATATGCGCCGGCAACACAACTCGATTGGCACCTGCTTGTATCAACTTTTGCTGCGTCGAAGGGACTTCGCCTCGAGCGATAATCTGTATCGTCGGGTTCATGTTCCTCGCGCTCAGGGTAATAAAAACGTTTGCGGCGTCGTTGGGCAATACCGTCGCCAGAACACGCGCGCGAAGCACCCCGGCGGCGCGCAAAACCGTCTCATCAGTCGCTTCGCCAACCAGCGTTAGCCAACCCGCTTCGCGAGCTTCAGCGACTCGATCCGGATCTTGATCCACGATGACAAAACGAGTGCCGCCTTCTTCCAATTGAGTAGCAAGCATCCGCCCGATGCGACCAAAGCCACAGACGATGACATGCTTTGTCAGTCTCTCAATCTCATTTTCCATTCGCTTGCCTCCTAGAGCTAACTGTATCTGAGCTTCGGTCAACCACTGCACTAGTGTGCCGGTAATAAAAATGATCCCCGTACTACCAAGGACAATCAAAGCCATAGTCCAAAGCCTCAGTCCCAGCGACGTGATGGGCACGACTTCACCATAGCCAACGGTGAACGCCGTAATTACGACCATATAAATCGAATCGCTCCAGGACCAGCCAGCCAGCCGGTAACCGAGCGTAAATACGACCAATACCGCCCCTGCAAAACCTGCCGCAAGAAACAAGTTAGCCTTGGGACGGCTTTTCTGCTTAGGCATAGAATGATTTGACACTACATTAAAGTTCGCTGATCGCCTCTCGGGGGCCATCATTATAGCGACGAAACGAGTATATTGTGACACTTTGGTTAAATGGCTAAATTTTGAGAACGTATCGATGTCTATAGTCAGCAAAAAACCTGTAGCTTTGATTACCGGCGGTGGCACAGGTGTCGGGCGAGCTTGCGCGTTGCAGTTTGCACAGCGCGGTTACGATGTAGTGGTCAACTACTCGCGCAGTGCCGCTGATGCCGAACAAACGGCTGAAGAAGTAACAAAGAGTGGTGCGAAATCGCTCGCCTATCAATGCGACGTATCCAATGACTCTAACGTGCGCACAATGATGACTGCTATCGAACAACGGTTTGGACGTCTGGATGTGTTGGTCAATAACGCAGCCACGACAAACTTCATTCCGCATGCTGATCTGGAGGCGATGACCGAAGCCATGTGGGATCGCATCTTAGCAGTCAACACCAAAGGACCTTTCTTCTGCACGCGGGCTGCTGCGAAAATGCTTGCCGCTGGCGGTAACGGAGCGGTGGTCAACGTCAGCTCGGTGGCCGGGCAAACGGGCGCAGGGTCATCCGTGGCTTACTGTGCCAGTAAAGGAGCTCTCAATACGCTAACCAAATCGCTCGCTCGTGCACTGGCACCTAAAATCCGAGTCAACGCGGTATGCCCAGGACCGATCGATTCTCGTTGGATTCGCGAAGGCAACCCAAGCTGGGATCTGGATAAGATGGTCGCCGGTTTGCCCCTGCCAAAAGCTTCGCAGCCCAACGATATCGCCGATGCAGTGGTGTTCTTAGCGATCGGTACCAGCATGGTCACCGGCCAATTTGTAGTTGTCGACGGCGGTCAAACGCTGTAACTTTCCGAATAGTGATGTTTGCATTGTGTAGCTGGTTTCGTGAGAAACCGGCAGTCCTCACGTAGCTGGTTTCGTGAGAAACCGGCAGTCTTCATGTAGCTGGTTTCGTGAGAAACCGGCTGCGTTTTAAGTAGTTTTTCCATTCATCCGGTTTCTCACGAAACCAGCTACACAGAACTCAACTCCATGGAAATTGTTATCACGGCCGTTGGACCCGACAATGTCGGCTTGGCAGATCCGATCATTCACGAAGTGACTCAGCAAGGCGCCAATATCGCTGAGATTCAAATGTACGATCATGACGAGGCGGCGGTATTCGCGATGATGTGCCGCTTACAAATTGACGCGACACGCATTTCTGCGATTCGCGAACATATGTCGGAGATCGGACGTCGAACAAAGTTGTCGATCCGAGTTTGGACTCCTCGACCGGTTGGTCAACGAGCACGCTTGGCGATCTGCACGACTTATCAAGAGTCCACTCCACGGGCTGTATTAGAAGCGATCCGTGATGGAGTCATCAATGCCGATGCTACAGTCATGATCGGCAATCGCAAACGCTGTCAAAGATTGGCTGAAGAGTTTTCAGTTCCATGGCATAATATCGGTCGCGATGATGGTTCAGCTGATGATGCAGCGTTGGTCGATTTACTGGACAATTATGAAGTGGACTACATCGTGCTCGCGCGTTACATGCGAGTTCTACCGCCGGATACTTGCTGGAAGTTTGCCGGTGGTCGAATCATTAATTTGCACCATGGATTGCTGCCCAGCTTTCCTGGATTTCGACCCTACCACGACGCTTTCGCTGGACGAATGTTAACTTACGGCGCCACCTGTCACTTCATCGTCCCCGAACTCGACGCTGGCAACCAGACCATTCACCAGTCAACTTTTACTGTGTTGCCCGGTACAAAAATTGAAGAGATTATTCGGCAGGGTCAGGACGAAAACGAACCGCGATGTCTGGTCGAAGGTGTCCGCCGCGTTGTCGCTCAGGAGGTCAAGCTGCACTTCCATCGAATCATCGCTACCGGAGTTCGTCGGTGACTCGGAACAACCTGAATCTCCCGGAACGATTTAAGACTAAGGAAACGAACGCTTCCCGTGCAGAAGCCAGCCGAGCGGCGTGTACCTAACGAACACTACATAGGTTGTCATGCATGCTATCAACGTCCCCAGGACTACTGCGCACAGCTTCAGCCATAGCGATAAATCCAACGGGATAAGAAGTGTCTGCAAAAAGATGACGATCGGCAAGTGAATAAGATATGTCCAGTAAGATGAGTCGGCTACGAAACTTAGCAAACCGCTTCTACTCGACAGAAATCGTTGCCCTATTAGCAACGCCGCGCTCGTCAGCAACACTGACAGATATGCCGTCAAACATGATTCGACGAAACGCGAACCAAAATTGGGTTGTCCTGCACTAACGCGAAAGGCACTTATCTCCAACGTAGGAACCAACCAGTAATACGGCACGAACAAGACGATTGACACAGCTAAAATACGCCAGGTATAAGGTCGCATCCTGTCAAGAAGTATTTCTCTTCCAAACAATTGCCAACCAGCGTAGTAGAACAATCCATAAAACGCGAACGGCCACCAATTCGGAATGAACGACTCTGGCGCTGGCATCGGACTTCCAGCCGCAAATGCACCCGGAACGAGAAGAAAGGGACTTAAGAATAATAACACCGGTCTGCGAAGAATCGCATCTGGACTCAGCCGCTTTAGGTTGTAAAGCAGAGCCCCAAGCGCTGTATAAAACATCAAGTAATAGAGAAACCAAAGATGCATCGTCCCGGGTGGAATTGGCCTGCGATCCATGCCCGGAGCCTCCACCGCTTTAGCGATCAGTCCCATCACCCCTTTCGGCTCATCGAGATACGATAATGAAAAAACGATGACCATCGACATGGCTGCAAGTAGAAACGGATAGAACAGAATGAAGGGTGCCGCTATGCGTAGGCACCGCCCCCACACAAAGTTCCATATTCCTTTGCGTTCAATTATCAACTTGCCAAAATAGCCGGACAATAGAAAGTACAATTGCATCCGGAACAAGTGGATAAACGTAAAGCTGGCATCGACAGCAACACTCGATGTAGAATCTGTCGCCACCCAGAAATCCTGAGTCGGCTGAGCATAGGCGAGCGCCGAGTGCAGGAAAACTCCTAGAAGCATCGCCATAGCTCGCAAGTTATCCAAGTAATGGATTCGGTGCGGCGGCAAAAAGGCGATTGAAGCTGCCTGCAACGTTGTTGCTTCCGCAACACCTGCTGCATCACTATTCAAAGCCGACATCTATACTAGATCCCGTTTGCGACTTTGAAACAGCAACGCGATACCGAGAGCTAATGCAATGATCAAGATCTCGACCGCGACGATTTGAAGGACTATGTTCGGCCATGCTAAGACATTAGTCTTGGTAGCAGCTGACACCTCCGGAATTGCAAAAAGTTTCATCATGAACACGTTCAGTGCCACATTGCATCCAACCATTACAGAAATTGTGAATCCGACCGATTCGGAGATCACAGCAGTCACCAGTTGAAGCGTAAACGCACTGAACAAGAAGAGGAAAATCGCGGGCAATACAATCACGCTTCCCTGCTTACCCGCCACAAAAGTTGCAATCGTCAAGCATGCGAACATGGCGGTCCATGGGATGAGGTAAGTCGTCAGGACGACCGAGAGCTTACTGATCGAATACTCAAGCAAGCTGACGGGCAAACTCATGATGAACAACTTGGTTTGATCGGTCGTCTCAGCAAGCATCAAGGTTCCAATCAAGTGAATTCCCGATGCGATCGCAACCGTGATGACAAGAATGAAACCAACAAATGAAAACGTCGCGTCAGGGATACAGGTTACTGCCGATGCCGCCATCCCTGCCGCGAAATACCCGAACAATTGCCGGCGACAAAGAAATAGGTCTTTCAGAAACAAAATTCGGATAGCTTGCAAATTCATGATTTTAGGTCCTCTCGTCCGCGCATAACTGAGCTTACAAAAATCTCTTCAAGCGTCATCGGCTCTACAGATTCAATCGCCGCACCGGCCTCTTGTAACTGAGCTGGCAGGGTTTCTCTAAATTCATTGACCGACAGAACATGCAGGTTTCGGTAACTTGACTCAATTCTCAATCCAGCAATGCATGGACTCTTCCAAAGCTCGGGGGCATGCACCTTGATGCGTTTCCACTTTTCGAGGAAATCATCTCGGTTACTGGAAGCAATCACTTTGCCTCGGTCAATGAACGTGATTGAGTCGCTGATTTGCTCAACGTCCTGAGTGTTGTGCGAGGAAAAAAGTATCGTGCGATTCTCATCTTCAACCACTCGCATAAGCTCCGTTAATACTTCGTGTTTCGCAACCGGATCTAAGCCATCAGTGGGTTCGTCAAGGATGAGTAGTTTCGGGCGTCGAGCGAGAATCAGGAGCAGCATGGCTTTTACTCGCTGTCCATGCGAAAGTCCTTTGGCAATCTGTTGATGATTCAGCCCAAATCGATCGAGCAGTTGACTTGCGTACGAATCATCCCACGTGGGATAGAGCGATCGAATGAACTGCATATGCCATGCAATCGATTCGGGCTTGTAGAGACGCATGTCATCGGAAAAGTAGCCGATATCCTGCTTTGCCGATGCATTATTTGAAGCGATCGCTTTGCCAAGCACTGTGACCGAACCCGCCTCAGGTTGAATCAGTCCCATTAGAATACGCATCGTCGTCGATTTGCCCGCACCGTTGGGACCAATCAAGCCAGCGACGGTCCCGCTTTCAATAGCAAAATTGATATCCTGGAGCCTGAAGTGCTTATAGGATTTGCATACATCGCAAAGCCCCGCGGCAATCACCATTTCAGTCGAAACACTCATTCCTGCGGTCATTTGCCTACCCTTTGCGATTGTTCATAAACTTCGGCTATTCGCCGCTGCATCTCAGTTTTTGACTTCCCTAACAACAAGCCAAGGCTCACCGCTTGCTTTAAATGTTCGCACAATTCAGCTTCTTGAATAGAAGATTGCAAGCCGGGGCGAACCGCCACGACGGAACCTTTACCTTGACGAGTCGTAATCACTCCATCACGCTCAAGTTCCAAGTAGGCCCGTTTTATGGTAATGACGCTGATTTTGAGTCCAGCCGCTAATTCGCGAATCGATGGCAACTCAGTCCCGGGTTGCAAGTCGCCAACCGCTACACGCCTCTTCACCTGCTCAATCACTTGTAGATAGAGCGGGCGAGGGTCGACAAGTGAAATCGCAATCCAACTGTGCATTGTCATATACACAGTATACACAGAATTACGCGTTGGCAATAGGCGTGTAGGAATGTTTCTACTTGGCAATATGCAACCGCAATTGCCCTAGCAACATTGTGGCATGTTAGAATCCATTACAGCTAACTTAATCAAACCCAACCCTCCGCTGAAGTCAACTTGCCATGCAATTGCAAACAACTCTCTCGGCCGCAATCCAACTTGTTTTGCTTGGAATGTCCGCGTCTGCAACCGCTCAAACTACCAACTGGGCGGACAAGCGGCTGACGACTCCCGATGGCTTAATCCTGTGGCTGGATGCAAACGCAATTCAAGCGGCAAGAAACTTCGAGAAGCAAGCTCCGTTGCTATACGGGTCGTCAATCGAAAAGTGGCCGGATGCATCCGGAACAGGCCGCGACTTCGTGCAAGCGACAAAAGGCGATCAACCGACGCTCACTCAAGTTGGCGACGCATGGACTGTTCGGTTTGACGGCGAGACTGACAACTTGCGATGCACATCCGTAGCAGGAGAGCTCGACGCAGCCACTGTGTTCATTGTGGCTGCACCCCATCAGAACACAGGCGAGTTCCGTGGTTTCTTTGCAAGTAACGCGGCAGACAAACGGGACTACGAATCAGGAATAACCGTCGACCTAGGACCAGGCCCCACAAGCATCCTTGAACATATCAATGTCGAAGGAAGCGGTTTCGGCGGCGCTCGCAATCTGTTCAACAAATCAGAACCCTTTGGAACTCTGCATACTCTTGAAGTTGCTGTGGACCCTGCGAAAAAGCAAGTGATGCTTTCGGTCGATGGCAGGCGCACAGGCGATAGACCGCTGGAACCTCGAACGATGTCGATCGATCAGTTGACTCTGGCTGCTCGGTTCTATACCAATGGACCAGGCAAACACATTGTCCGCGGTCCGCTGAAATGCGATATCGCTGAAGTACTGCTCTACGATCGAATACTCAGCAGCGATGAATCCAACGCAGTTCGTGATTACTTGAAATCGAAACACGCCAAGCTGGCCGAACAGCTACCCAGGGAGTTGAAACTCGTTCCAGGCATAACGCTGGTGAAGGCCGAAAATCCGCCCCCTATTCAAATGTTCGTTCCAGGATTCACCGTTCGTGAATTGCCGCTTGATCTGACCAATGTTAACAACGTCGCCTTCCGCGACGACGGTCAACTGATGACGCTTGGATACAACGGCGATCTACATCTTTTGTCCGATACTGACGGAGACGGTTTAGAAGATAAAGCCGAACTGTTTTGGAAGAACGAAGGAAGTTTGCGAGGGCCTCTCGGGTTGTTGCTAACGCCACCAGGTTATTCAAAAGGACGGGGTGGGTTCGTGCCGAGCAAAGGTAAAGTCTCGTTGATCGTTGACACCAATGGCGACGACAAAGCAGACGAGGAAATAGTGGTCGCCAGCGGCTGGAAAGAGATCCCTCAAAATGTCGATGCCGTTGGCATTACGATGGACAAAGAGGGTGCTTTATATTTTGGCCTCGGGACAGCCAATTACGCCAACGCTTATATGGTCGACGATACCGGTAAAGCAGCTTACGACCTCAGGAGCGAACGCGGCACGGTCCAGCGCATTTCACCGGACTTCAGTAAACGAGAGACCGTTTGCACTGGTATCCGCTTTCCAATCGCATTTGCGTTCAACGATGCCAGCGATCTGTTTTGCACTGAGCAGGAAGGAGCCACCTGGCTTCCCAACGGCAATCCACTCGATGAATTGCTGCATATTCAAACGGGACGTCACTATGGCTTTCCACCACGTCATCCCCGCCACAATCCAGACGTGATCGACGAACCATCGACCTTCGACTACGGCCCGCAACATCAATCAACGTGTGGCATGGTCTTTAACAAGTCAGTCAACGGCGGGCCAGCCTTCGGGCCTGCGAGCTGGGCCAAGCAAGCGCTAGTATGCGGCGAGTCACGTGGCAAACTCTGGCGCACCCAGTTGATGAAGACTGAAGCCGGTTACGTTGCCTCGACACAACTTTTTGCTGCACTTCAGATGCTCACTGTCGACGGCTGTGTGGCGCCCAGCGGCGATTTCGT
Organism: Planctomycetia bacterium; assembly: GCA_031412515.1. Lineage (GTDB taxonomy): Bacteria > Planctomycetota > Planctomycetia > Pirellulales > Pirellulaceae > Aureliella. The sequence goes on from JANODD010000135.1 coordinate 53,063, forward strand.
CGTCGCCTGTCACAGCGGCCCGCCGGACTGGGGCACCGGTCCAACTGGAAAGGGAAAGTTATTTCGCATCCAGTACTCAAACCCTTCAGCGCCGCAACCTGTGGCGACTTGGTCCGAGTCGCCCAATGAGATACGTATCGCATTCGACCGTCCGTTAGATCCTGTGAAACTTCGCAATTTGTCTGAGCAGATCAAGATTGAGTACGGAGAATTTGTACGAGCTGGAGATCGTTTTGAAACACTTGTGCCTCCGTATGCCGTTGTGCAGCGACAACTGGCAACTCCGCGATACGGTTTGCAGGTCGCCGGCGCTTCGCTTACCAGCGACCTTCGAACGATGATCATTAACACGGCACCCATGAAAGCCAATTCGCATTATGCGGTCACCTTGCCACGCGAAGAGCCGACAAGTCAATCCACAAGTTCACCGCAACACGCGCAGATCGATCTTGACCTATCGCTCGCTGGTGTTCAAGCAACTTGGAGACCGGAGGTCGCAGCGCAAGCTGGTTCGCTGAACACGGCAAGTTGGTTACCGTACCTGGATTTGCAAGTCGCTCGTGAATTCACTGTTGGCAGCGCACAACACGATGCACTCTGGTCATCGATGGATTCGAAAGGCGAATTGACGCTCCGGACAAACATCGACTTGCATCATTTCCTGCGACCCGTAGTTCAACCAGGTGCAAAGATCGATTACGAGTGGCCTGCCGAAACGGTGACGCTGGTCCTTCAATCGCCCCAACCAATATCGGTAACATCGTCAACAGCCAAGATTGATTCGCAAACCAGCGAAGGAAACAACGTAGTTAAGTTGACTTGTTCGGGAGATGCAACAGGCTTGGTCGATCTCGAAATCAAACTAGTCAAATCCTCCTCGGTTGTGCCGCAGATAAATGTTTCGGTACATACCAACGAAGATCCTCGCTCGCGACCGCTTCCGTTAAACCGCTTTTACATGCCATGGGTCAAATCCAAGGACGCGACCGAACTGAGCGATGACAAGCCGATGGAAATCGCAGAAATCAAAGGTGGCAATTGGGGTATGGGACGCCGTATATTTCATAGCGAAGCTGCTGGCTGTTTCAAGTGCCACGCTACCGGCGGCATCGGTGCGAAGATCGGACCTGACTTGTCAAATTTGGTCCATCGAGATTACGCCTCCGTCATGCGTGATATTGTCAATCCAAGCTTTGCCATTAACCCTGACTACATCGGACACATTATTGCGATGGATGATGGCAAGGTGCTGACCGGTGTACTGCGCGATGAAGAAGGTCAACTGATACTGGGCGACGACAAAGGAAAATCGATCAAAATCGTTCGGTCGGAGATAGACCATATGAAGCCCGCTCAAGTTTCTATCATGCCGACTGGATTGCATGAGAAATTGAGCAAGGATCAACTTCGCGACTTGATGACTTATCTGTTGACTGCCCCGCCACACATGCCACTTGAAGCACCGCTTGAAGCACCTCCGATTCGCTCGCAAGCCGAATTAGCGGCAGTGCTGGCTGGTTCAGAACCACTTCCAAAAGATCTTCGGCCGCTGAATATGGTTTTAGTTGCGGGAAACAAAGATCACGGGCCCGGCGAGCATGATTACCCAGCTTGGCAAATCCAGTGGGGCCAGTTGCTGGCTGCCGCGCCGAATGTCACCGTGAGTGCTGCATGGGATTTCCCAAGCGATGAACAAATGGCTGCATCCGATATTTTGATCTTCTTCCAAAAGGGTGCTTGGAACGACGCTCGTGCTAAGAAGCTCGATGCTTATTTGGCACGTGGCGGTGGAGCGGTTTACATTCACTGGGCGGTGAACGGCGATGATCGAGCTGCTGAGTTCTCGAATCGTATTGGACTAGCATCCAAGGGTGGCAGCATCGGTTACCGTCACGGACCGCTGACATTGGAAATGCATAATACCGACCATCCGATTTTGCGCAACATCGACCAATTGAAACTGTACGACGAAAGTTATTGGAAGCTCACAGGCGATGTGAAGAACGTCACGCTGTTAGGCACCAGCACGGAAGAAGGCGCTGCGACTCCGCAAGTCTGGGCCTATGAAAAAGGTCCTGGACGGGTCTTTGTTAGTATCCCTGGACATTACAGTTGGACGTTCGACGATCCAATCTTCCGGGTCCTACTGCTTCGCGGAATTTTGTGGACGGCCAAGGAACCCGTTGATCGCTTAAACGAACTTGTACCGCTGGGAGCGCGTTTGGCAAAGTAGTAATGTAGGATGGGACCATTTGTCCCGTCCTACCAGTCTTGAATTGAATTCAAAGAACGATAGGGACCAAGGGAAATGCATCCAATCTGTACTGTAGTATTATTTAGCTGATAGAACGGTTGGCGGTCGGCAAAACGCAGATCAACACTTACTTCGCGCCCGTCTATTAGCGTTTTGTGATGTCTCGCGCAACGGCAAATATATTGCCTTCGTTAGGGATAGCCTGAGCCGTCCATTCGAGCAAAATGTAATGACCCGCTGCGTGGCGATAACGATTGCAAAATCGGACGACGGGCTTGCCAATCAAAAGATCCTTCATCACCTCAACGGTATCGCTGACATCATCTGGATGGACAAAATCGATGAACGGTTGACTTATCAACGTCTGCTCCGAATAGCCCAACACTTTTGGAAAATTGACATTGATTCTTGAAAAGTAACCGTCCATCGTCGCGATACAAAATAGGTCCAAGGTCAAGTCAAAAAAACGGCAAATATCACTTTCCGCTTGCTCCAGCGCCGACTCCAAATAGCCGTTGAGCGCCGAGGCAACATCCGCAGCAGTCGGAGGTCGATCCACGGCACGCGGCGATAAACATTGCTTGGCGAGATGAATCAGACGTGCATCGCGATTGCATTGGTCCAGCAAAAGAAAAGCGTTTTCTAGTTTTCCCCTCATCGCTCGTGCATGAATCCGTTTCAGATTCGAACCCCTGAACGGTGGGCTGCCTGTCAAGATTTCACAGAGCAAAGCACCCAGTCCAAAAACATCAGCGCTTGCATTTACGGTTTCGCCGCGTGCTTGTTCCGGCGACATGTACGCTGGCGTGCCGCCTATATGGTCTTCTTCACATTCAACGGCTGCGAGTTCGCAACGGCCTTCGGAGTTCGCGGAGCCGTTGACATCGAGTGGCTTACATTCTCGGGCTAGCCCCCAGTCCATCATATGCACTTCACCATAAGTGCCGACCATAATGTTGGCCGGCTTGATGTCCAAGTGCAGTATGTGTTGGGAATGGGCATACGCAAGCGACTGGCAAACGCGTTCGAAAATCTTCAACAATTGCGAACGGTCTTGTTGCATGGCGGGAGTGTTGCTAAGCAAACTCGCTAGGGACTGACCGGAAATCAGCTTCATTGCGAAATAAGGTCGTTCATCCTCGGTTAGTCCTAAATCATAAATCGGCACAATGCACGGATGCTGCAACCGGCTTGTTAGCAGAGCTTCCTTTACAAACCGCCTATGGACTTTGGGTTGTTTTAGGAACCTACGCCGAATAAGTTTGATTGCAACATCGCGCTCAAGCAATTCGTCATAAGCATGCAGTACAACACCCATGCCGCCACTACCGAGTTCGTGCTGGATTCGATACCTGCCAATTTTCTGATGCTCGGCAGACTCAGACTGTTCGAATTCAAAATCGAGTTGTGACTCATCGATAGCCCCGTTTTTCTGCGATGGATTCACTGCTCCATCCAACACAACAGTTGGTGGCAGTTCTGAGTCTACAGGAGTAAGTCGCTTGCGGGACATGGTGCTACTCCACCGTCAACTTAGACAATCGCAGCCGATAATTGTGCAACGTGCAAACGAACGCTGTAGCTACTAAGTTCAAGTTACCAGAGGGAGTTCGTCAGACAAGTAGATGACTTTCCAGATTTAAACCAAGTTTTTCAATTTCTTCCAAGACTGAGTTCGCGGTGGATGATTTCTAGTCAGTGAACTCACTTTTTGCAGGCATTACACTCATTCGCAAAACTAGCCCAGGTACAAAAGAATTTATTCATCAATTCCAGCCTTATTTGAATTTAACAATTCGATATTGTTGTTTTCCGGCAGCCCAAAGTTGCATATTTCAGCCGCGGTATCGTGGCTCTGATGAAGCTTTTGACAGGAAGATTGATGACAGAAAAATTAAGAAACTTCTCGGCGAACGCCACCTAGCAAGAAGACCGTGATGACTTAGTAGCATCTGCTCATGGCTAGCTTCTGAGAACGTTTGTGTATTACTCTTAAGTCAACGCTCTCAAGAAGCTAGGGTGGTGGCGTTTAGCGAGAAGTATGAAATATTCCTGTCATTAATCTTGCTGTCAAATCGCTGGCTCCCGAATAACTAAAATCACTTTCCGTAACCAAAGCTCTCAACGTCTTGTTCGGGTGCGGGTTGATAACCGTGCGGCTCCATAGAGCAGGATGCGCGTCCTTGGCTGAGCGAACGAATGGCGGACGAGTAACCAAACAATTCTTTGAGCGGTGCGTAGGCGGTGATCGCAGTCATGACACCGCGAGCTTCGGTGCTTTCGATCAGTGCGCGACGCTGCTGCAGGTCGCCTACGATTTCGCCCATGTAATCGTCCGGCGTGGTGATGTCCATTCGCATAATCGGTTCGAGCAACGTATCAGTAGCGGCTTTCAGGCCTTCGTCAAAGGCATCGTTGGAAGCGATTCGAAAAGCGATTTCATCCGAGCCGACTTCACGCATTTCACCGCCCAAGAGGCTAATACGAATCCCGGTTAAAGGGAAACTGCCGATCAGTCCACCGCCTTGAGCTCGACCGCGGAGCTCTTCGAGAATGGAGGCCTTGATCACGTCAGGCAAAGCGCCTTCACCAAAATTCTTGTCGAGCACAATCACGTTGGCAGAGCGCTCTTCCAACGGTTCAAAGAGCAGCTTCACACGCGCGAACATTTGCACAGCACCAATCTGTCGATTGCACTGGCCGATGACCTCAGCCTTGCTGCTGATCGTCTCGCGGTAGTTCACTCGCGGCTTGTAAAATTTTACATTCAGATTGAAATCGCGAGTTAACCTGTGCTTGATCACGTCCAAGTGCAATTCGCCCATGCCACAGATGAGCGTCTGAGCGGACTCTTCGTTTTCAATCGCATTGAACGTCGGATCCTGCCGCTTGAGCATATCAAGCACTTCGGAAAGCTTTTTACGCTCGGTCGCATTCTCTGGCTCAATGGCCATCGAAATCACCGCTTGAGCGAACTGAATGCTTGGCAGTTCGATCATTTCGCGAGTGTCGCAAAGAGTGTCGCCGGTAATCGACAGACGCGGACCGATGGCGCATGCGATATCGCCGCATTCAAGCTGCTGGACTTGACCTTGACGCTCCTTCTTGGTCGCGTGGATCTGCCACAGCTGAGCGATATTTTCTTTCTTGTCGCGATTGGGATTATAAACTCGCGAGTTCGAATCAAGCGTGCCCGAGTAAACGCGGATCCAGTAAAGGTCACCGGTCTTAGCTGGAAGGATTTTAAAAACCAGAGCGCAAAAGGGTTCTTTGGCGGACGGTTTGCGTTCAAGCTGTTTTTCAGGTTTCTTGGGGTCGACACCCACTACGGGCGGTCGATCCAGAGGACTCGGCAGGTAGTAACCCACGCCATCGAGTAACGGCTGGATGCCCATGCCGTGAAGGGCTGAACCGCAGAGTACCGGCTGGATCTTCATGCTGACGCAGCCTTCGCGAAGGGCTTTGCGAATCAAGTCCGCCGGGATCGGTTTCTCTTCGAGGGCAAGTTCAGTCAGTTCATTGCTGAATCCGTAAAGCGACTCGAGCATCACGTCGCGCCATCCTTGAGCGTCTTCGACAAGATGTTCGGGAATGTCTTCTTTAAGAGCTTGCTTGCCGTCGTCTTCTTTCGAAAAGCGAATGAACTGCATGTCGATCAAGTCGATCACGCCGGTGAAGGGATCCGATGTATGCGTTGGACCCTGACCAGCAGGAATTTGAATGGCAACGGGGGTGGCGTTTAAACGAGCGCCAATATCTTCGAGTACGCGATAGAAGTCGGCTCCTTCACGATCGAGCTTATTGATAAACACGATGCGCGGAACTTGATACTTGTTCGCTTGACGCCATACGGTTTCGCTTTGAGCTTCGACACCTTCGCGAGCGCTGAAGACGACGACGGCGCCATCGAGAACTCGCAAGCAGCGTTCGACTTCGGCCGTGAAGTCGACGTGGCCGGGCGTGTCGAGCAAGTTGACGATGTAGTTGCCCCAGCGAAAAGTCACGCACGCAGAGTAGATGGTAATTCCACGCTCTTGTTCCTCTGGGTCATCGTCGGTCTCGGTCGTGCCTTCATCTACTCCGCCAGCTCGATGCTTGGCGCCGCTGACATAGAGCATGCGTTCGGTGACAGTCGTTTTTCCAGCATCGATGTGAGCGATGATACCGATGTTTCGGAGTGCTTCGAGTGCCCGAGCCATTTCAGAAGCCTTGGGTAGGTCTAGTGTAATTGATTTGTAGATCGCGATTTAGTCGAAATTTAGACACTTTTCGTTGATCGCCACCACCCTCGTTCCTAGGCTCTGCCTGGGAACGCACTGCCTTGGAGGCTCTGCCTCTTGTATTCTGAATTTCATCTTCGCGACAGCAGGCAGAGCCTGCAATTCATTGGGTTCCCAGGCAGAGCCTGGGAACCAGATGGTGGTGTTCAGCGAAAAGTGTCGGAATTTGCGACCGTTTTCTCTCGAAGATTTATAGCTTTTTGCGAGGACTTTCGTAACCCGACGCGACCGTTTTGATGCTGCTGTTTTCGATGTTTGCCTTGTTTTTCGGCCAAGTGTAAGGTTAGTCAAGCTAGTTCTTTGTCCAAGTTATTCTTCCCATTGCGAGTCACGAGACGATACGCAGGTCGCGACAGGTCTGTTCGTAGCTGCTTTCCAAGTCCAACGAGATGGCCATTGTCTCGGACAGCCAGAGCGGCAAAACGGGAAGCGCTTGATTGAGGCAAAGCGTTTGATTCCAAGCTTCCAGCCAGAATTCCGCACCGCGCGGGTGCCAACGACAGGATACCGCATAGGTTGCAGAGGGTGGATCAGAGAGCGACGGGTCGTGTTCACCGATCAAGGACAACAGCTCGCTATACAGATTGAAATCCTTTGAAATCACGATGTCTACTAGCACTACACATACGCCGCTACGAAGAAGTGCCGCACACTTAGCGATAAACTGAGCCCGTGTCTCGGGCCGGTCTTTGTTACCAGGACTAATCAATTCGATCGCGGCTACCAACCGTCGATCGCGCTGGACATCGTAGACTCGTACCTCGTATTCGTCGAAATCGCCCAGCGAGGTTTGGATTTCCAGCGATGGTTGAGGCGGTGCGTACCGTTGTGTCGCCAAGCCGCCGTTGGTAGCTCCACGGTTAAAGCCATCGTCACTCGGCATTGATTCTTGCTCGAACGTACCAACGTCGACTTCAATTTGAGTCCCCACATGCACGTGCGGTCCCGCCACATAGTTAGCAGGCAATAGACGCCCCAATTGCTGAACCAAAACAGCAGGCCATTGACCGTGAACTTCTTGGTAGCTTGAGGTTCGTGAAAGCGGCGGATGAAAGTGATCGCGAAGTGGCATGATGGGAAAATCTCCTGTGTTTCATCATAGTACCCGCTTGCCTTGGCAACAATGAACCTCACGCCCGCCAGCAGGCTGAGCTTCTAGCTAGCCAAAGTAGATGACCAGTTTTTTTCGGAGCGCGGGCGTCCTCGCCCAATGTCACTCACTTTCTAATGAAAGCTGAGTTGGCAGCGTAGGCTGCGGTGCCTGCTAACATTGCACAAAAGTAGACGGGTTTTCAGGAGCGCGGGCGTCCCCGCCCGCGGAACCTGCCAAGTTGACTCGGGCGACACTAATGAATTGGCACTTTGTCTACATAGCGAGAACGACCCTCACGGTAGCGAGACAGCGAGTCCCGTAGCGGGCGAGGACGCCCGCGCTCCGAAAAACCACTCAACCGTTTTGGCAAGGCCCAAAGAAATGCAGAGCCTATCGTGCGAAAGTGAGTGACATTGGGCGTCCTCGCCCGCACGGGAATAGGTGTCTCGCAAGCGATCTTGACGATCACGCTTTGTAGGCGGTAAACAGATTCTTCGCTGTCGTCCAAGTCACCTAGCGGGTTCAGCGGGCGGGGACGGTTCGTCAATGTTGCCACAGACCAGGCGCAAAAAAAAGCCGCGACGGTAACAGGACACGTCGCGGCTTCGCATTTCTTATCGACAAAACACTACCAAGCGAAGTGAGCGAACGCCTTGTTAGCATCAGCCATACGGTGGGTGTTTTCGCGGCGTGACATTGCGGTCCCTTCCTTACGGAAAGCGGCCAGCAATTCTTCAGCTAACTTTTGTGATGTTGCGCGGCCCTTCTTTTCGCGAACGGCTTGAAGGATCCAGCGAATGGCCAGCGATTGCTGACGATTGCGGTTTACTTGCATTGGCACTTGGTAAGAAGCACCACCGACGCGCTTTGAACGGACTTCGATGTAAGGTTTGACGTTTTCAAGAGCGGTCTCAAAAACTTCGATCGCTGGACGGTCTTTGACCTTCTCTTGGATCTCGTCGAGTGCGCTGTAGAACACGTGTTGAGCGGTGCTCTTCTTGCCGTCGTACATGAGGCAGTTGATGAACTTGCCCGCGAGCAGCGAGTTGAACTTCGCATCCGGTCGCAGCATAAAGCGACTTGCAGTAATCTTTCCCATGAATAGCTATTCCGTTACGGAGGTTTTTTGATTTGGTTTCTGTATTAGGTCTTCTTCGCGCCGTAACGGCTGCGAGCTTGTTTACGACCGGTAACACCCAGAGTATCGCGAGCGCCACGGACGACTTGATAACGCACACCCGGCAAATCGCGAACACGACCACCGCGGATGAGCACGATCGAGTGCTCCTGCAGGTTGTGACCTTCGCCAGGGATGTAAACGGTGACTTCTTTGCCGTTGGACAAGCGAACGCGAGTGATTTTACGCAAAGCCGAGTTAGGCTTCTTGGGCGTCATCGTGCGAACTTGCAAACAAACACCCTGCTTTTGCGGGCATTTTTCAAGCACGACCGTCTTGGTCCGAGTACGTTGCACGACGCGATTCCGTCGCACTAGCTGATTGATTGTTGGCATTTACTTGTGCATTCCACTAAGGTCGGTTTTTGCCGATTTAACTTTTCCTGATTATTTCCAGCGTCGCTTTAATCTTTAACCGCACGCAACTTTACAGTTTAAGACCAAATACCAGAGGTGGGACTCGAACCCACACACCCTTGCGGGCACTGGATTTTGAATCCAGCGCGTCTGCCATTCCGCCACTCTGGCGAGTGATTCTGAATCCACCAAAAACGGGCCGATCCGGACCCAGAAATGTACTCGATAGACCCGAAGTTCGGCAAGGCCCGATTGCACATTCTTTGCCCCAAATTTGCTGGTATAACCCAAAGCAGGGGTGTTCGGCCGTAGCTTGGACCATTCGTCCCCAGCCCTCGGACTTAGATTTTCGTCCCCCAAGAAACAAACTCAACATCAAAGCTCATTTTGCATTTTGCATTTTTTATTTTGATTTTTTCAATAACCGCTCTTTCAGCGATAACATTGTCAACACTGTATCGGCGGACGAAATGAAAAGTGAAAACCATTTCACGGCGCATGAAAAAACCGGAGGTTTGCACCACCGGTCGAGGATTCGCTGGCTAGTTCTTTGAATGCTACTTTGAGGCTTGTGCGGCTGGTTTCTCGCGAAACCAGCTACAAAATGCAACCAACGATCGGCAAGCTTAGCTTACTTGCGCTAACGACTCGAGGGCGCCTTCTAGCTTGGCTTTAGGAGGCATGCCCATGAAACGCTCAGCGACTTCGCCGTCTTTAAATAGCATCAACGTGGGGATGCTCTGAATTCCATATTGCTGAGTAACGCCGGGATTGTCGTCAATGTTGATCTTCCCAACCTTGACTTTACCAGTAAACTGCTCGGCCAACTGGTCGATCAACGGAGCGATTTGACGGCATGGACCACACCAAGGCGCCCAGAAGTCAACCAACACGCCATTGGTCGAATTAAGAACTTCGTCTTGGAAATTGTCGTCGGTAAATTCGACTGTGTGTTGTCCCACTGAAAAGGCTCCCTGAAGAAAAGGTTTTCTACAAATTTGTGTGTGGATTAGCGGTCGGTTGGACCTGTTCGGTACTGCCGTCTGGTTTTTTACAAAACCAGCTACGTTACATTAATTGGAGTCGATGTCCCTACTGGCGATTCTAGGCGTCGAGCGGGGACTGTCAATTCGACAGTTGCGATCGATAGCCTCCATAAAGCAAATTGCAGTCCAAAAGTTACTTGTGTAGCTCGTGGAGAATCGTTTCAAGAGCCGCCAGGACCAACGTTACGTTCTGTACCGTGCTGCTGGAGCCCATCAAGCCGAATCGCCACGCTTTGCCCTTAAATGGACCAAGCCCAGCCCCAATTTCTATATTATAGTCGGTTAACAACCGCTTCCGAACCGCGGCATCATCAATGCCTTCAGGCACATGTACCGCGTTCAAAGTCGTCAGCGAATGTTCGGGAATGTAACTTAGACCCAGTTTCTCCAGGCCGGTTCGCAGCGCTCTATGATTACTTTCGTGCCGAGCGATTCGCAAGGCCAGGCCCTCTTCAAGCACCATTTGCAGGGCTTCACGCAGTGCATAAGTCATGTTGATCGGCGCAGTGTGGTGGTATACTCGATCGGTTCCCCAGTAGTTTTTCAACATTGTGATGTCGAGATACCAGCTAGTCACTTTCGTCTTGCGGTTCATCACCACATCGACGGCTCGAGGCGAAAAAGTCACCGGCGACAACCCAGGCGGGCAACTCAAACACTTCTGAGTGCCGCTGTAACAAGCGTCGATCCCGAGTTTGTCGACTGGTAAATCAATACCGCCTAAGCTGGTTACCGCATCCACCAAAAACAGAGCTCCGTGGTCTTTGACAATTTGCGCGATCTCTTCGAGCGGCTGGTGTTCGCCGGTGCTTGTCTCGGCATGCACGATCCCAAACACTTTAGTTTTTGGATTTTGCTTCAGCGTTTGGCGGACCTGGTCTGGTGAAATTCCGCGCCCCCATCCGGCCTCAATCGTATGGACCGTTGCGCCGTAGCGCTGAGCGACATCTTTCATGCGACCACCAAAGACGCCGTTGACGCAGACAATCATCTCGTCGCCGGGCTCGATGACGTTGCACACACAAGCTTCCATGCCGGCGCTGCCGGTGCCTGAGATGGCGATGGTCATTTCGTTATTCGTTTGAAAAACTTGACGCAGCATCTGCCGCGTTTCGTCCATGATCGTCAGGTATTCAGGGTCTAGATGCCCAAGCGTTGGTGCAGCAAGCGCGAGAAGGACTCGCGAAGATACATCGCTTGGCCCAGGGCCCATGAGTACTCGTTCAGTTGGGTTTAGTGGACCGTAAGGCGATGTCATCGTGGGAATCTTTGGAGGGTAGAGAGGAGATTAGAGTCGTTTAACCTGTTGTCCGCGAAGACCGCTGGGTTAACTGACCGTGGCGGACGCTGCCAGCGTCCGCGCTGATTCATGTACAGAACAATAGCGAAAATTGCGAGAAGCCGAATGCAGACGCTGGCAGCGTCTGCCACGACTCAGGCTGGAAGCCTAAGCTACTTAAGGCTTAAATGCCAACTCGACGGTCATATCAACTTCATCGTTGATTTTGCCTTTGCCGTAGTTCATGCCCCACTTGGTGCGATCGAGCTTGAAAGCGCCGTTAAGCATAATGCGTTCATCGTTTGCATCCACTTTCATCGGTACAACAATTTCTCCAGTCTTGTCGAGCATCGTCAATTTGCCATAGATCTTCGCTTCAGTGTCGCTGACTTTCTCGATCTTGGTTGACTCGAAAGTTGCTTTGGGATACTTCTTGACATCGAAGAAGTCAGGGTTCTTCAAATGGCCAGTCAACTTCTCGTCATCCGACCAAAGCGAATCGGTGTCGATCACGATTTTGATACTGCTCTTGGACATGTCATCATGATCAGCCAACGCATCGACCTTGAATTTCTTGAATCCGCCTTTATGCTCTCCGTCTGGTTTCTTGCCGACGAACGAGATTTTTGATTTGTCTTCGATTAGCTTTAGCGGATCGGCGGCCAACGCAAAGATTGGCGAGAACAGAACAACAGCCAAAACGGCGGCGCGATTAGCGATTGCAAAACGTGCGTTCATCGTATCACCTCTTAGTACATGAGACATTTGAATTTGCCGCACCCGCTATTCTCGCCATTGCGAGGAGTTCGACGGACGTGCAAGACAGTAGTTTTGTCGGAACGATTGTACTAGATACGCACACCTTTGTGCCAGTCGCCGAAAAGCTTTGATTTTTTTCAACCTTATCCCACGTACGAAAAACTACGATGAATTCCCCAATGAAAAAACCGCGAATCAGTGCTTTTCCCAAGTGTTACCTGGATATCATCACCCCGACCGGATCGATGACCGTTTTCGACTGGATCGAACAAGCCAAAACGCTGGATGCCGACGGCCTTGAGATGTATGAAGGTTTCTTTATTCGCCTCGAAGAGTCCTACATTGACGAGATCAGCTCGGCGATCCGCAGCGCGGGTTTCGAAATGCCGATGCTCTGCTGCTCGCCGGATTTCACGCATCCGAAAGCTGAAAATCGCGAGCGGGCGGTGAACTATCAACGAGAAATGATCCGAGTCGCGCATCGACTAGGCGGTGAAGGCGTCGTATGCCGCGTGCTCAGCGGCCAGCGATGGCCCGAGGTCTCTCGCGCGGCGGGGCTCGAGTATGCGAGCAGCGGCATTAAGGCTTGTCTGCCGCTCGCAAAGGAACTGGGTGTCATTCTCGGTCTTGAAAACCATTACAAGGACGGCAATTGGTTATATCCGGAATTCGCGCAGAAGAAAGATGTTTTTGTCGATCTCGTAAAGTTGATCCCAGAGTCGGAAAATTTTGGTGTGCAGTACGATCCGAGCAACGCAGTCGTCGCCGGCGACGATCCCGTCCAGTTGCTGCGCGAGATCGTTCATCGAGTTGTTAGCATGCATGCTAGCGATCGGTATCTTGCTGACGGTGCGACGCTCGATGATTTGAAAGCAGCTGAAGGGACCGCAGGCTATACCAGCATTTTAAAACACGGCGTAACGGGGCGAGGGTTGAATGATTACCCGTCGATCTTCTCGATTCTGCGAGCCGCTAATTACCGTGGCTGGATCAGTATCGAGGACGGCATGAACGGCATGGAGGAAATGGCCGAGTCGCTAGCATTTCTTAGGAAGAGTGTGGAGGTGTATTGGAAATAGGACAAATTCCGGTGGTAGCTGGTTTCGTGAGAAACCGGATGGCTGCGTTGCTTACCTATACTTCATCCGGTTTCTCACGAAACCAGCTACCAGTGCAAGCAGCCGCAAGCTGGAAGCATACGCCAATAATGCTACTATTGAAAATTGGTAAAGTTTGACAGTTAATCGGACTGCAAGGGAGAATTGTCAAACTTTGACGATTATTCTGGCCGATAGCGAAGGTGTAAGTCTGACATTGATTGGGCTGGCGTAGTTCACTACTTTGAGAACTCGCTGACACCGTACCACAATCCACGGAAGGACAAAGTGGTGACCGACTCGAAACATGAAGCTCTAAACGCAGATTCCTCGACGCTGATCAAACAATCGGTTTGGTGCGGAGCGGTTTGCGCTTTGGCCGTTGTTCTCACGACGCTGAACATGTATCCGCCGGTTAATGTCCAGTATAAAGTCTTCACTCGAGCCGTGATCTCCCCGGCTCGGCTGGAGCAACTCAAATTTGTTCTCGACCGTGATCGCAAAGTCATTGCTTCAGGTCGGCTTCGATATGCCCAACTGTTCAAACTCAAGACGCTCGACGAGGCCAAGCATGACGGTATGCTGCTCGTTGAACTCGAGTCGCTTTGGACCGGTCGCGCGACACCGGAACACATCGCGGCATGGCTTGCGACTGTTACCAAGACGGAACCGCGCAAACTCGTCAACTCTGCCGAAGCCCGCGAAGAACGATTTGCGCGGTGGGAAGCTGAAACCGCCAAGCATTACTTAAAGCATCATCAGTACCTGTGTTCGAGCGATAAGACGGATGCAACAATGACTCAGTTAGTGAGTACACCTGCCCCGCAAAGCGGTGGCATACCTGCAAAGTTCGCTCATCTGGCCGCTGGCAGTGAAAAAGGTCAGCAAGCCATCCCAGCCTCAGGACAATTGGATTTTGATAATCCCGTAGTTGTAGAAAAGAAGTTGGTTGAGACAGTCAAGCAAGCTGAAGTGAACGTTAAGAAAACGGAAACTCAGTTTGTGAACGCGATAGAAAAACACTCTGGTGCGATCGAGGTTGTAGGCGTTCCACAAGTGCGATCTAAGACCAGCAGCATTCCGACATGGATGTCCGCGAGTGTGTTAATTCTGGCGATCTCGACTGGTTCGATCGCGAGTCTACTGCAGTATCGCATTCAATCGGGCGGCGCCTACGATCCGACGTTTGTCGCTAATCAATTGGCTATCGACGGTCTGCCGATCTTGGCCGAATTTAAACTGGCTCCGCTTGGCCATGAAACTGTTCAACGATCGCCGAACGGATTGATCAACCATGTGAAGAACACTACTGGGCGGCATCTGGCTGTGCTTGGCGAGAACCTGATGTTGATTTGGTGTTTCGCGATCGCTTGCCGCATGCTGTTCGATCCGCTCTGGCGAAGCGTCGCGATGGACAGTCCGCTGGCTGCCTTCGGACGACTGATCAGTGGAATGCCGTAGACAAACTGTTGACTGAACCCATATACCCGAGATCGCGGTCCTTATTCGCCCCAATACTCTGTTAGTTCTAAGTGGTTGCCATGTACGAAGCTTTACTGCAATCTGCCGACAGACCGTTCCGAGCAACTCCCGACCCAAAGTTCTACTTTCCGAGCGACAGTATTGAACAAGCGAGGCAGACAGTCGTCCGTGCGGTGCTTCGCGCCGAGGGACCATGTCTGGTACTTGGTGGCGCAGGGCTTGGAAAAACCATGCTTGGCCAAGTGATCGCCAATGACGTTTACGGCCGGTTCGATGTCGTCAAACTGCATTCGAGCGGGCTATGCAGCCGTCGTGCATTGCTGCAGAGCATCCTGTTCGAACTGCAATTGCCGTATCGCGGACTGTCGGAAGGCGAACTGCGAATGTCGATCATGGATCGCCTCTCGCCGTCACCTGAAACGGCACCAAGCGGCATCTTATTGTTGGTCGATGAAGCTCACACGTTGTCGGCCAAATTGCTAGAAGAGCTGCGACTGATTACGAATTTTGCTCGTAACGGACAACCGCGTGCGCGCTTAGTTCTCATTGGCAACATGCGGCTTGAGGACACTTTCGCGCACCCACAGATGGATTCGTTCAATCAAAGACTGGCGGCACGTTGCTACTTGCAACCGATGACTCGCGACCAAACGATGGAATTCGTGCGCCATCAGCTTCGCATGGTTCAGATCGAACCGGGGACTCTCGTTACTAACGATGCGTTACGCACGCTGTACGCTGCCAGCGAAGGTGTTCCACGACTAGTCAACCAGTTAATGGATCACGCCCTTGTTATCGGCATTGCTGCGGGCCAGTGCCCGATCTCGGCAGCTTTAGTTGAGGAAGCTTGGTCGGACCTTCAGCAGTTGCCGGCTCCATGGCACACAAGCAATGCACCTGACAAGTCGCATACAGCCGCATCGCAAATCGAGTTTGGTGAACTGCGCGATGAGGATGAAGACTCGTTCGCTGAATCAACGCTCCAAACCACCGACCCAAAGTCGAATAATATCGGTCCGAAAACAACGCCCAATCTCTCGGTTGCGGATACACCCTACAGTGTCGATGATGAAGAATCTTACCAACTTGCCGCTGAAGACCAACCGCTTGACGACATCATGCGCGCTCCGATACCGAATTTTTTTGCGGCGTTCGCACCGATTACCACTCAACCGGTAGCTGTGGAAGACGACGAAGATGACGTTGACGCCTCGCCTGACGATCAGATGGCCACTGAGATCAGGGCCACTGAGATAAAGCGTGATGATTCTGTGCGCAAAACAGAGCGAGTTGTTTTTGACGCAAGCAAGGCCTTTGGCTTCAATCGTCATCAAGCGTCCTATCCACGCGGCGCTGAACCGTTGCCTACAACCAGTTCATTCGCTGCTCCAACGCCTAAGCAAGAGCCTAAGGATGAAATAGCGATCAGTCCGCTGCCGTCGAATTTCTTCGGCTCTTACCCGACTGATACCGACATTCTGGACATCGATGACTCTGATGATGACTTGACTCACGGATATGACGTTCACAGCGTTTGGGAGAACGATCCACCGATTCGCGAAACTCGCCGAGAATCGATTCAAAGTGCTTCGCCGGTTGCCAGCCTCAATCCAAGCAAGCTGTTTGGCGAAGATTTCGACGAAGAGATAACGGTTGCCAATAGAGGCACATCTGGGAAGGAACGCCGCATCTTCGAGCCCCGACCTCTCGAAGCAGCCGCTGCTATGCCGTTGGCTGTACGGCAAGCTGCCGTTGAAGAGCAAATAGCGGCCATGGAAAGCCAGCGCGTTGACCTGGAAGACGCTCGCCCGTACGAAGACGCTGTGCAAGCGAAACGTTTCGCATCATCTTCGTCTGACAAGTACAGTGCGGAAAGCATTGCAGCTAGCTGGACAGTCGATGTGGCGGCAACTGAATCGGAACGTGAAATCGCTCTGCATACCGAAATTGAAGATCTTGTTTCGCAGTTAAATTTCTCTGCGTTTGCGATCGAGCCGTTCAGCGTTGAGCAGATTGAGATCGACTACCAACGCAGTGCACCAACCTCGAAGCAGCCTCAAGCGTTGCGAGACGACGACCGGGAAACCATTTACACGCTTCACACATCCACAACTGCTGAGATGGATGACGACATTCATAGCAACTTGACGCTCGACGACGACCGCGATCTGCTGGTCATCGAAGAAGAACTGCCAGTGAGCAATCGGATGACAACCGAGCAGCTAGATGCACCAGTCGTCAAAGCTCCGAGCTACAGTCAACTGTTTGCTCGGCTACGTCATTAGGACTGAGTTGGAGTGGGGTATGCATCCTGCTTGCCGTTTTCATTGACACCGCAAGGTTTTCATTAACACCGCAAGCTGGAAGCATACGCCACCTGCGAGCTGGCAGGGGATCTGTAAACAGACAATGCAACTATTCGTAAGGGTGACTGGATGACGAGCGAACTGCATACAGCTAGTTGGGGCGGTGAAGTTGCCGCGGCAGCCCAAATGGCGACGACCTATTCGATTGGCTTGATGAGCGGAAGTCGTTTTTCCAATGACAGACGCTTGGTTGATCGGTTAGTCAAAAGTGCTGCGATGGAACTCGCGCAGTTGACCGGAGCCAGCACCTTGTTGTTACGTCTAGACAACGCGCCGCGCGAATCTGATCCGACAACGTCAAAATCGAC
The DNA here is from genome assembly GCA_031412515.1 of Planctomycetia bacterium. Lineage (GTDB taxonomy): Bacteria > Planctomycetota > Planctomycetia > Pirellulales > Pirellulaceae > Aureliella. The sequence continues at coordinate 70,560 of JANODD010000135.1, forward strand.
GGTTCCCGTCGCATCCAAATCGCCCCTTGGACCTTGGTACGAAATCAGCCTGCCAATGCCTCAAAGCAATTCAGCTCCATGGGCACTGGAACATATTCCCCACTGGATGCCGCAGTGGAAATTGCGTCATCGTTTAGTCGTGATCGATCTTGGGCCAATGCATCTCGCACCCAGTCGTGTCATCGGGCGCCTGTGTGACATGTGCTATTTAACGCTCGGTCCTTCGACTTGCGCTAGTCATGATTGGATCATGCAGCAAATTGATTTTCATAGTCGAAGTGGGACAGTAATAGCAGGTTCCGTCGTCGCAACGACGGCGGCCGCGTAAGCGAATGAGTGTCGCACGATTGTCTCAATCGTGGCCTTCAACAATTGAGAACGCTTGCCCGACACTCGTCGTTGATCGCCACCGAGTTTACTCGGTGGAGTTAGGACTTTTGCGGCTAAGTTCGGGCAACTGTACTCCCTCACGCGTTTGTTTGCGAGCTCCGCTCGCAACCAAACGCGTGGGGGGAGGGTGTTACTCGTCAATTCCGCTGTTAGCTAATACTACTGCGCACTATGGAGCTTTCGATGCCAATGACAGATCTCTCGCTACTTTTGCGGAGCAAAAGGCGACAATGCTGCGCTGTAGTACTCATATGTCTTCGCTCCACCTAGCAAGCTAGCATGGAGGCGATCAGCAAGAAGGGACAATTGTTCGACACTCAGGCCAAGCCTAGCTCTTGGCTTCGCTCGGTTGCTTTGGCGACGGCTTCGATCAATGCACTGCGCAGGCCAGCTTGCTCGAGATGACGAAGGGCAGCGATCGTCGTCCCACCCGGACTGGTTACTTGATCTTTCAACTGGCCAGGATGCAAGCCCGTGTCGAGCACCATCTTCGCGGCTCCAAGCACCGTTTGTGCAGCTAGCTTGGTCGCTAGGTCGCGTGGCAAGCCCTGGGCGACTCCGCCATCGCTGAGCGCTTCAATGACTAGATAGATGTAAGCCGGACCCGAGCCCGAAACGCCGGTCACTGCATGTAACAAACGGTCAGGAACTCGAACTGTCGTTCCAACCGCATTCATCAGTTGCTCGACCCATACGATATCGTGTTCGCGCACGTTGCCGTCAGCCGCGATTCCTGCCGCGCCCGCGCCGACTTGACTGGGCGTGTTGGGCATGACTCGCACAATTCGTTTTGAGCCGAACATCTCCTGCAACTGAAGCAATGAAATTCCAGCCGCAATCGAAACAAGCAAGTGGCGAGTTTCAACTTTTGAAGCCAGTTCACCGCCGATTTGCTGCAGCACATGCGGCTTGACCGCCAGGATGACCCGATCGCAGGCGGCGAGTACCTCGATGCCGTGATCACAGAGCTGCACATTGCCCAGCGCCGCCGTAAGGAGCTCCTTTTGTTGCGGATTGGGTTCTGCAATGAGGAGTTGCTCTGGCTTAACCAGCCCCGCGCTAACGGCGCCGCCAGCTAAAGCTTTGGCCATCTGTCCACCACCGATAAATCCAATTCGATCCGTAGTCATGTTTTTTCAGGCTTAAGTGTCGCGAGGTTGTATGTCGTAATGCTTGCAGTGCGCTTCGAGCTTGTCAACATCGCAACCGGCGGGCCATGACGCCGATTATCGCATCACATTGAGCGAGTTTAGACCATTTCTGGGTATCTCTCGCTGTTCACCACCGAGTTTACTCGGTGCAATCATGACTTTTTGGCTAAATTCGCGAGGGAAATGGTTGCGGCAAATTTACACTATGCGAACCGATATAGCCCCAAACCTTGGAATCTCGCTAAAGTAAAGCCTTGCCCGATTCGCCGTCTCTTTCCATCTTTGCAAACTCATGGGACAATCTCCTGGGCTTGCAGGTCCAAAGTGGACCGCCAAAACTTGAAAAGGCTTAGAAAATTGTATGAGTAACCCCGTTCCACCACCGGTAATTCCATTTCGATTGAATTGGACCTATGCCATCACGATCGTTTTGGTTCACATTCTCGGTTTAGCGGCCCTCGTGCCGTATTTCTTCAGCTGGACCGGCGTTGTGTTTCTGATTCTTGGTATTCACGTCTTCGGGCAAGGAATTACGATCGGATATCATCGGCTGCTGACTCATCGCAGTTTTAAGACTCCTAAATGGATGGAGCATATCATCGCGATTGTCGGTATCTGCTGCATGGAAGACACACCGGCGCGTTGGGTGTGCGTCCACCGCATGCATCACGTTCACTCCGATGAGATTCCAGATCCGCATAGCCCAAGGGTAAATTTCATGTGGTCTCACATGGGATGGTTGATGTTCGTCAATCGCCAAACTTATAGCGTTTCGGGATTGGAAAAGTTTGCCAAAGATCTGCTGCGAGACCCTTTTTACTTGCGACTTGAGACTAACCCATATTTGCAGTTCATCTACATCTTCGGCCAAATTCCGGTTTACTTTGGAATTGGATTTTTGATTAGTTTGCTTGGCTTTGGCGGCAGCATGGCAGCAGCGACGCAGTTGGGAACAAGCCTAGTTGTCTGGGGTGTGATTCTTCGAGTCATCTGTGTTTGGCATATCACTTGGTCCGTCAATTCGCTCAGCCACATGTTCGGTTATCAAAATTACGACACCGATGAAGGCAGTCGAAACAACTGGTTGGTCGCAATTCTTACTGTTGGTGAAGGTTGGCACAACAATCATCACGAAGATCCTTCAGCGGCTTCCGTTCAGCATCGTTGGTGGGAAATCGATATTAGCTACTACGAGATCAAGCTGATGGAATTTCTCGGTTTGGCCAGCGACGTGCTTCCTCCTCGCAGTCGCCGCCAGGGGCACCGCGAGAATAAAGAGCCAGTAACGACCGATATTGCTGCTTAGGCGGTGTCAAAGGCAACCACAGTGCAATTCAAAGTAGCTGGTTTCGTGAGAAACCGGACGCAGTGGCAAGGTCGCTAGTGCGCTCCGGTTTCTCACGAATCCGGCTACAGTTGCCCCCAGTCAAGTACATTTGCTCGCCGAGATTTGTCCGCCACGTGGGCTATGAGGTATGTATCGCTCGCTTGGATACGGCCATGGCGGCCTCATGCAGCAGTTCGGAGAGAGTTGGATGAGCGTGGCAGGTTCTTGCAATATCTTCGCTGCTGGCACCGAACTCCATCGCCGCCGTTGCCTCAGCAATCAGATCGCCGGCTCGAGCACCGATGATGTGAACGCCCAAAACTCGATCGGTTTTTGCGTCCGCTAAAATCTTTACACGTCCTTGAGTTTCTCCAAGCGCCATTGCCCGGCCGCTGGCACCGTAAGGGCAGATCCCTTTGACGTATTCGATGCCTGCTTCTTTCAATTGCTCTTCCGTTTTACCCACAGTCGCGATTTCAGGATTAGTGTAGACAATCGCAGGAATTGCATTGTAGTTCACATGACTATGAACACCCGCGATCTGCTCGATGCAAACAATCCCTTCCTCGCTAGCCTTGTGCGCTAGCATCGCACCGCCGATCAAATCGCCAATCGCATAGACGCCTTTGACGGCAGTCTGAAAATTCTCATCGACAGGGATGAAACCACGTTTGTCGGTCTCAATTCCAATGGATTCCAGTCCCAGATCAGCGGAACAAGGAACCCGTCCGGTCGACAGCAGCACGCGATCGCACTCAATCGGATCGGCGTCTTTGCATTTCACAATGCACTTTTCACCTTCAACCCGCGCGCTTTCAACCCAGCTCTTGGTACGGAATTTAATCCCCTGCTTTTCAAACGTTCGATAAGCGATTTGACCAATTTCAAAATCGAGTCCAGGCAAGATCCGGTCCATCGCTTCCAGGATGATGACTTCACTCCCTAATCGCTGCCAAACGCTGCCCAGTTCTAAACCGATGTAACCGCCACCGATCACGACCAAACGTTTGGGAACTTCTGTGAAGCTAAGTGCCATCGTGCTATCACCAATCCGCTTGCCATCGACTTCGATACCGCGCATCGTCGCCGGCCGACTACCTGTAGCAAGCAGAACGTGTTTTCCGCGGATCGACAGCGGACCGTCAGCTAACTGTACCGAGACCGTCTCCACATCGCTCATTTTTCCACGGCCGCGATAGGCAGTGACCTTGTTCTTCTTAAGCAGCATGTCGATGCCGCCGGTCAATTGATTGACGATCTGGTCTTTGCGCTTGAGCATCGCTGCCAGATCCAGCTCGACGTTGCTCACTTTGACGCCGTGAGCCTGAATGCCATGCAAAGCTTCGTGATACAAGTGGCTGGATTCGAGCAACGCTTTGCTGGGGATACAGCCAACTCGAAGGCAAGTTCCACCAAAGCGGTCATTTTCGTCGATGCAGGCTGTGTTAAATCCCAACTGAGCCGCTCGAATGGCCGCTACATAGCCGCCAGGACCACCACCGATAACAACAACATCATGCTGAACTTGATTCATACTGGACTCAGTTTGGAAGGATAGGTTTGATTGCTTAAAGATAGCTCGTTGCAGTCAAAAACCAAGCCGACTAGCGGGCTCTCAATTCCGATTCGGCACTTCTTTTTTCATCAAATTCCGAACGAAAAAGTCTCGCATTCTGCGTTCTCCATAACTTCCACCGATTCCATGGCCAGCATTGGGGACCGCCAGCAAATCAAAATCTTTATCGCCTCGAATCAGCGCGTCGGCGAAGCGCAGGGTCGATTCTGGAGGCACATTGTCATCCATCTCACCCACAATCAACAGTAAATGACCGCGTAGACGATGCGCGTTATCAATGTTCGAACATTCAGCGTAATGAGGGCCAACTGGATAGCCCATCCATTGCTCGTTCCAGCTCGCTTTGTCCATTCGATTGTCATGGCAACCACAGCCTGCTACGGCAACTTTATAAAAATCTGGCTGGAACAGTACCGCTGCCGCAGCGTTCTGGCCGCCAGCGGAAACACCATAAATGCCGACTCGCTCGAGATCCATCTCAGGATATTTTTGCCCAGCAGCCTTCATCCATAGGATGCGATCTTCAAAGCCGCCGTCCTTCAAATTGTGCCAACAGACGTCATGAAAAGCTTTTGAACGATTCGCCGTGCCCATACCGTCGATCTTCACCACAATAAAGCCAAGTTCGTTCAGAGCTTTATAACGCTGAGCGGGGCTGAACGTCTTGGGAACAAAAGCTCCTTGTGGTCCAGCGTAGATATCCTCGATGACCGGATATTTTTTACTTGGATCGTAGCTCGAAGGGCGACAAATGATGCCCCAGATATCAGTCTTCCCGTCACGGCCCATTGCCATAAAGACTTCGGGGGCTTTCCAACCACTAGCAGCTAGTTTGGACACATCGGCCACTTCAAGATTACATACCTTCTGTCCGTCGGTTGCTCGACGTAGTACGTGTTGTGGCGGAAGGTCAACGCGCGAGTAACGATCGATGACAAAGCGTCGATCGGGCGAATACTGCAAACTATGATCACCATCGTCGGCGGTTAACCACACCAATCCAGATCCGTCAAAATTCACTCGACCAAAATGGACCAAGTAAGGATCTTGGCCGGGATAGCAACCGCTCGCCGAAAACCATATTTCACGTCGCTCTTCGTCGATCTGCTGAATGCCGCGAACTACCCACTGACCGGTTGTAATCGGTTGCAAGACACCCGGTCGATCGATATTGACTAAGTAGAGATGGCGCCAGCCGCTTTGTTCTGAAACGTAAACAACTTCATCGCTTTTCTCCATCCAGTTGATCAGCTGCAATTCAAGGTCTTCGGTATGAATCGTCCAGATGAAGGTCTTGCTCTGTTCGTCAATCAAGTTGGTCACTTCGCTGGTCAGTGGATTGACATTAACAATTCGCAGTCGCTGATGGCCGCGATCGACGAGCTTGTAAGTGAGGTTACCATTGGTCTTATTCCAGCGAATCCGCGGTCGCTCCCAACCATGTTCGAATCGATCCACATCGGGCTTGAGTTGCTTTCGATTCTCGACTTGGAATACATTCAGTTCATGCTTAGAAAAGCGATCTCCAGGCAGCGCGTAGGGTCGCGACTTGAGCACCGCGCGACCGCCGCCTGCTGGTGATGATTGCAGCAGATGCACTTCTTCTGTCTCAGCGGTCTCGATTCGAAATGCGACCAGCGACTTTGAATCCGGCGACCAAATGGGCTCGGAGTATTCAAAACCGTCACCGCCATCAGTGCTCAACGCAATCGCATCTCCCTCGTCGCCATCAGCATCAATCTGACGAACAAAGACGTTCTTATCTTGAATGAATGCACGCCATTTACTATCGGGTGAGCGATCGCTTCGATTGATTTGGGCGACATTGCCACGTTCGCGACGCCTGCCACGGGTAGAACGGACGTCTCGCTTGGTACCATCGATAATCGCAACATTGGGATCATCGGTCGCCTCGAACACTGCCAGTCGATCGCCTTGCAGGTTCTCAACTAACCAGCGATGGCCAGCAAAAGTATGCTGCGCGCGGCGCGATTTTGGTTCAACTTGACCGTAGGCTTTGGGGCGGTTGTCGGTGTCGATCCAAAATATGGCGACCGCTTCTGAAGACTGGTTATCGAACGTGATTTCAGTATCAGGGCCGGTTCGCGTTGAACCGCGTAGTTCTGTTTCAGGTTTTAGTCCCACTGTGCCATCTGGATTTTGCGATTTGTCCGGCGACACGGTTTGCTTGATGAGCTCTTTCGAATCAAAATTCCAAATCCAAGTGCCTTCAGCGCCCGTCAATGTTACCGACTTGCTGTCTTCCGAGAAATTCAGTCCATCGATGGGTAACCGCAAAGAGTCTATTTCTTTACCGAGTTTTTCGCTGAGTGCAGCAGCTACCAAGTTGGCATCCAAGGCGGCTGAGCGAGTACCTGCTACTGCATCAACGACGATAAACTCGCGAGTTCCATCTGCTAGATCGTTTCGATACCAAAACCGATCGTTGTTCGAAAACCAATGCGGCTCGATGCGGCCTTTCAGAACGGTTTGCCCACTCTCGCGACGATCGCGCTGTTGTGAGCTCAGTAAGCCCTCTTGCGCTTGCGTCCAAGAGGAGCATGCGTAACACAGAATCAAAACCAGAAAGGTAGAGGTCTTTAGCTTCATCGCGTTGTAATCTCAAAAATTGAGGTGGTCAGATGCCCCATTCTAATCCGTTAGTTGTCGTCGTGCTTGACACTCGCCGGTTCAGGGCAATAGTATCGATAGTGTCGCACAATTGTCTCAATTGTTGCAGCTACAATTGAGACAATTGTGCGAC
>JANODD010000136.1:0-2669 GCA_031412515.1 Planctomycetia bacterium
AGCGTGGTATGGACATCTTCGCATCGCAGCGTCAAGTTTTTGGCAGAGGCCGCGTCGCGCATCGCGTTCATTCGTTCCCTCATCGGAGCGTTTTGCCAAACCGAAGTGTCGCTACCGGGATGCTGCAAGAACACCACGACAAAACCTCGGCCAGCCCAGTGGTTTCCCATAAAATGATTTCCGTCGCGTGAGCCTCCCAACCCATGGCTGAATAGAACGACGGGCGCAGGCCCGTCTTCAGCCGGTAAATCGACGCGAAGCGGAACCTCTCGCGACTGTTTTTCATCCTTGGCTGAGAGCTCAATGGACTCAGCTTTGAACTTGCTGGGGACTGCAAGCGGATCGTATTGCGGCAGCGCTCGACTGACTAGCAAGAGCGACAAGAGCACAGGACCAATTCGCTGGAAAAGGCGGATCGTCATATGAATTCCCTCATGGTCAAAATTCTACCGTTGGTCGCTGTCGTTTCTCGTGGGTCGCTCCTGCCGGGCTCAGGCTTACCCATAGAAAGTTACAAGTTATTGTAAGAATTACAAACCCGGACATTGCCGTCAATTCGTTTTATCTGGCTTTTCCTAGTAAATTGAATTAGTCGCTCATTGGTATCGCAAGTGCAATTAGGTCCCTTCCCCCACGGGAGTTGAGGGGGGACACAAATCCAGGATGGATCTCATGTTGCAATTATGGAGATCTTCATGTCATCGTTTGTTGAACTGGATCCGATAGCGTGGAGTGAAAAGCACTTTGGCCAATGCCAGCTTGGAGATGCCAGACGCACTCGTCGTTTAGTCCTTTATGCGCAGCAGATGGCGGGAAGTCCCGACGGGTCGACACCACAACAGACTGAGGGCTGGGGCGACTGCAAGGCCGTTTATCGCTTGTTCAATTGCGAAGAGGTGCAGTTTACTACCGTGACGGCTGAACACTACCGTCAAACATGTGCAGTGCAAGCTGGAACTTACTTTGTTATCCACGATAAAACCGAGATAGACTATGGTTACAAAAGCAAGCGAGAAGGACTAGGGCGACTTGGCTCGGACGTTCACCGCGGCTTTTTCTTGCAATCTGCATTGATGGTCGAAACAAGTTCCAGCGCCGTCGTGGGGTTAGCAGCACAAGAACTCTACGTTCGTCGAATTGGTAAAGTGAAGCGTGTCAATCGTGTTAAGTCCTGCAAGCGTGTGACTGAAGCTGAAGTGTGGGGCCGCGTAATGGATCGCGTAGTTCCAGTAAACAAAGGAGTGAAACTAATTCACGTTTGTGACAGGGAAGCCGACAACTTCGATGTTTTCGCACATCTGCATGTTAAAGGTGACAGTTGGGTTATACGTGCAGCTCAAATGAGACGTAATGTAAAAACGACCTCGGGCGAACGCATTAAACTTCGTGACTTGTGCGAATCACTGTCGCCGGTAGGTAGATATCAAGTATTCGTGAGTGCCAACAAAAAGCAAAAAGAGCGATGGGCAACGGTCGAGGTACGCAGCTCTCCGCTGATCCTTGTTCGTCCTCCTGAAGGTTCGACAAGCTTTGTTAAAGAGCACGATATTCGAGAGATTACTACCAACATGGTCGAAGTCCGTGAAGTGGATACACCCAAAGGATGCGAGGAAATTCGCTGGGTACTTTATACTCGCGAACCGGTGAGCACTTACAAAGCTTCGATTCAAGTCATTTGCGGTTATGAGCATCGGCCCATCATCGAGGAATTTCACAAAGCGGCCAAAACCGGCTTGGAAGTCGAGAGCCGTCAATATCAACTGGCAGATCGCCTACAACCGTTGATTGGCTTAACGAGCGTTCAAGCAGTTAGGCTATTACAGTTGCGAGATGTAGCTCGAATTGCACCTGACACACCAGCAAAACGCCTTGTACCTCCTCAATGGTTGGAGGTGATACGCAAAGTCCTTCGCCGACCAGTTGTTATTAGGACCGTCGGTGAATTCATGCGAGCCCTTGCAACTCTAGGTGGATTTCTCGGAAGAAAAAGCGATGGCGAACCGGGCTGGATCGTCATCTGGCGTGGCATGAAATCCCTTGCTCTAATGCTCAGAGGATATACTGCCGCGATTGATAAATGTGGGTAAGCCTGAGGGCGGAGCCTGGGACCGAGATGACGAGAATGCTGAAAAGATAAAATAAAATTTCGAGTAAGAGAGAATCATGAGCACAACGACTAATTCCTATAGTGCCGCCGACATCGTCGCTCTCGAGGGCCTTGAACCGGTTCGTAAACGCCCTGGTATGTACATCGGTAGCGTTGGTGTCTCGGGCCTACATCACTTGGTTTGGGAAATTCTTGACAACTCCGTCGACGAAGCGATGAATGGGCATGCTTCGGAGATCATTGTCACGCTACATAAAGACGGTCGGACCGTATCGGTGGCTGATAACGGTCGTGGCATTCCGGTCGACAAACATGCGAAGACGGGCAAGAGTGCCTTGGAAATGGTGCTAACGATCCTTCACGCAGGCGGCAAGTTTGAAGGCAAGAACTACAAGACGTCCGGCGGGCTTCACGGCGTCGGTGCATCCGCAGTGAATGCGCTTTCAAAGCATTTGATAGCCCTCGTGCGGCGCGATGGCGCGCAGTACAAGATGGAGTTTTCTCAGGGCAAACCGATCTCGAAATTGCAAAAAGCGGCTGGCGTATTTCGAGGAACCGGTAC
>JANODD010000137.1:0-13470 GCA_031412515.1 Planctomycetia bacterium
AACTCACTTGCAAGTCACCAAGTCCCGTGCGGGCGAGGACGCCCGCGCTCCGAAAAACCGGTCATCCACTTTGGCGAGCTTCTGAGAACCTCTGTGTTTTGCTATTAAGTCAACACTCTCCGCTGGCTATGGGTCAAACGATGCGAAAAAGCAAATCACTTCTCCGGTTCAGGTACTTGTAAATCGAACTTGTCGCGTGGTGCGGCGACGTCTTCGGCTTTTGATGCTTCCGAACCCACAGGGGCTTGGTTGTTGATGACGCCTGGTCCCATGTCCATTGTCGGCGACAAGTAATTTGCTGTTGGCATGGCTCCAACTTGGGTCGGATCAAAGCCTCCTGAACTAAGTGGGCTTGGCATGTCAACAGACGCTGGGTCCTGGCGCGGTGCAAAGAAGCGACCGCGTTCATACGCATCTTGATAAGCTGGCGCGGGCCATGCACCTTCGCTCAAACCGACTTGATTGTAATTCAGCAGCGAGCCCTTCTCGCGATGGAAATCTCGCAGCGCGAGTTGATAGTCCGTCAATGTGCGGAAGTAAGCGCTTTGCGAAGTGGCCAGTTGTTGCTGGGCTTGCAACAAGAAGTTGATGTTATCCAAGCCACGCTCATAGCGGGCCTGAAGTGCTTCGATTTGTTGGCGATCCGAATCCTGGCGATTGTAATTCGACAGGACCAGTTGATAAGAACGGGCAACTTGTCGAGCCGCATTGCTGAGGTCATGCGAGATCCGCAATTCCTGTTCCTTCAGTCGGGCTGTTTCACGCGCCAGATTCCATCGAGCGCTCGCCACTGCGGTACCGGCTAAGCGACCACCCACTGGATAAGCCAACTCCAAACCGGCTTGCCATTCCTGAAAGTTACCGGTGAAAATATTCTGATATAAAGAATTGAACGGGTCATACGCACTGCGAGATTCAATCAGACTGTCGCCCAATCCTCGGTAACGATATTGGCTAAGTAAATCGAGCTGTGGAAGGCGGTTTTGGCGAGCCGCGATGACTTCCAGTTCGCGACGTTTAATCGTCCATTTCTGGCGACGAATTTCGACTCGCTTAATGAGAGCGTCATTGAGGGCTGTATTCCAGTCAAGGATCACTTCGCCTTCCATCGGTTGACTGATTGGTTTTAGCAGAGCCCCATCGGTTGCTGGTACGCCCATCAAATATCGAAGTCGCTGTTCCGATGCATAGAGTCCTTGGGTTCCGCCGAGCGCATCTTTAACAAATACATCGAAGTTGTAGTACTGTGAACGAGCTTGTGCTTCGGCAGCTGCATCACCGCCACGCGCGCCCACTTTTTGCAACTCTTTGATACGCTGCCAAGTCAATAGCGAAGTATTTCGGCCGGCGACTTGAGCTTCCAAGTTATGGTATGCGTAGTACAGTTCCCAATAAGCCGACTCGACGTCGTTCACAAAGGTAACAATCCCTTGTTCGAAGTCCGCCAACGAAATATCTGTGTTGATGCGCGCGATGAGCACACCGTTGTAGACGCCGATTGCCGCGCCTGGACCCGCGATACGATTGAACTGGACACCGGCACCACGTAACAACGGCTGGCGATACTCACCTTGTACGAAGCCTGCATAAGCACCTGAGAAAAGTCGATTGGGAGTATTGGTCAAGTCATAGGTGATTGAGTTCGTGAATGCAAAACGGGCGCCCGTAGCCGTTCGTTTGGCAATTGTGTAATCAAATTGGGCGAGTGTTTGCTGAGTCGCAAAAACTTGAAAGTTCGAGATGACATTATTGAGGCGGATATTGTTCGGGCGGTCGTTGACTTGCCAAAACAACTGGGACGTAACTTGCGCATCGAACGCAGACAGGGCTGCCTCAACGCCTCCCAGTGGGTTGGTCTCAACCAGTGCCGGATCAAAATTCGAGAACGTGGCCGCAGGAGCTTGAACAACGCTGCCGCCTAGCGAGCGCAAGATGTCACTGTTCTGCAATGCCAACCGGATGACCTCATCCAGCTTCACGTCACGAGTTATTATGTCGGCGGGGTTTTCCATTGTGAGCGGAGCTGGCGTGGAGACAACTTGCTCAGTCAAACATGACCTGACGCTGGGATACTCGATCTGCGTCGCCACAGTCTTGTAGTAACTCGGCGATGCAGATTCCTGAAAATGAAATCGATGAATCTTGGCGCATCCAGTCGTAACTGCCAGGGCAGCAGCTAGCCAGCGCATCCGGCGATTGCGTTTTGTCGATTGCATTGTCTTACTTCCTTCGGTAGCCAAAAAACATACCCGCGCTGGGTCTTTATCCATGTCACGTGTGCATTGCGACTTTTTGGTCGTCGTACAACCGGTATCGGCGATAGGAAGCAACTAAATCGATTTACAAGAACACTAGGCACAACAAGAGTTAATGCCAGCACTGTTGCGGGCGGAATAACCTGCAAACTCACATGGGCGGAACCTTTCTAAATGCGGTCCAGTGGTTGTTGAAGAAACCTAAAGAATCGCGATGCGTTGTACCTAGGAAATGTCTTCCGAACCGTCAAAGTTCGCCAAACTGCAATTGAAGACGTCAATTCTGAAGTGCCTCGGCGCTAGATCCAGCAGTAAACGGAACGGGATGCCTGCGTAGGCGACTTGAGGACGGACTTTAGTTATGATCTGGGGACAACTCCACCTGAGCCTGAGGCGCTAGCCGATTAAAACGCAAGAAATCGGCTAGCGCCTCAGGCTCAATCTGCCGCTCGCCTAACAACACACCGAGGGAAAAATGAAAACGCAACTATCTTTAGCCTCATCCATTGCCGTCGTTTTACTATTCGCCGCATTCGCTCGAGCTGCAGAGCCCGAAGCGGGCAAGCAAGTGGAACTGAGTTTTAAAACGTCTGACGCAGCCGAAGTCGGTTACTTACTTTACCTGCCCGAAAGCTTTAAGCCGGGTACCACACTGCCGGTCATGCTTTTCCTTCATGGTCGTGGCGAGAGCGATGGTCCGCTGAGCGTCGTTGGCAAATGGGGGCCACCCCAGTTGGTTGCTCGCGGCGAAAAACTTCCTTACATACTTGTGTCACCGCAATGCCCCAAGGCAGACAATTGGAGCAGCTCGACCCAGCAAACTCGTATCACCGAACTGCTTGATTCGATTGTAAGTAAATTCGGTGGCAATAAAGATCGCATCTATTTGACTGGATTAAGCATGGGTGGTTCAGGTTCATGGCGGATGGCGGCCGATCATCCCGAACGATTTGCGGCAGTCGTTCCAATCTGCGGGCGCGGTCAATCGACGGACGCTGAAAAGCTCAAGTCGCTTCCAATGTGGGTTTTTTGTGGCGACCAAGATGGCGTGTTCAAGGCCAACGAAGAAATGGTTCAGAGTATTGTGAAAGCCGGCGGCCAATCGATCCGCTTCACCAGCCTCGAAAACGTCGGGCATAATTCATGGTCAGCCGCTTATGCAACGCCTGACTTGTATCAATGGCTTGATCGCCAGTCGCTTGAGAAGAAGTAGACAGTTTGTTGGATCGTCACTTCGATAGACTTCATTCGCTGGCTTGGCTTGAGAAAGCACTGAATTGAATTGAAGCCTCCGCTTAATCTGATGAAAGCTCGTCGACATTGGAAACAGTTGTTGAATAAATTTGTTGCGCACCGTATGGAATATACTGTCTGATGCGCGCGGCTGAATCAGTGAGCCGTCGGCGCTAGCCGCGGGTGAACGAAGCGGTAGTCGATCATAACAATCAGTCCAACTTATGCACAAATTCAACTAAGAGACATCAATATTAGTTAGACAGCGTGAAAATTAGTCCGTACGACTTCGAGACCCGCGGCTAGCGCCGACGGCTCACAGTCCGCTTTTCTCAACGCCGAGCAACCCTTGGTCCCGAGCGTTCTTTGAAGGCAATTCAAGACTGGAAGGACGGGACAAATGGTCCCATCCTACGAACACGGACCTTTCGTGGAGCGAAAGTCGACAATCGTATTGGTTCTTCTTGCTGCGTTAGTAAGAGTGCTCGAAAGACTACATAGAAATTCCGCTGCCGACGCTACTTTTGCGGAGCAAAAGGCGACAATGTCAAATGCCAACATGCCGATTGTTTAGTTGATCAAGGTCAAGTAAGCTGAATCGTGTGCCGCAAACACTGCTGGTTTCTCCAGTCATACAGTCGGCCGGAGTATCCGTCTATGCAACTAGCCAAATCACTTCTTATCACGATTTACGTAGGGATGCTTTGCTATTCAGCGAATGCACAAGAAGTTCCTGCGGCGCTAAGCCGCGATGTTGATTTTACTCAGGACATCCAACCGATATTGCAGGCTCGATGCTGGTCTTGTCATGGGGCTGAAAAACAGGAATCCGGGCTACGACTGGATCTTCGTGAAGCGGCTTTCATCGGTGGTGATTCTGGCAAAGCGATTCTACCTAACGACAGCGCTAAGAGCCTGTTGATTCATCATGTATCGGGTGTTGATCCCGACCACATTATGCCGCCCGAGGGACAACGCCTAACGGCAGAACAAATTGGTTTGATACGTACATGGATTGATCGTGGTGCCAAGTGGCCGGACCTCCAAGCTTCTGAAAAAAGCAAGCACTGGGCTTACCAACCGCTGAAGCCAACTGCTCGGGCTGAAGTAAAAGCCGATGACTGGGCGATAAACCCTATCGATCATTTTGTGTTGAGCAAATTACAGTCGCATGGCTTGAGCCCTTCCCCACAAGCCGACCGTTACACGCTGCTTCGTCGCCTGAGCCTTGATCTAATTGGACTGTTGCCAACCGTTGAGCAGGTTGACGCATTTGTCAACGATAAACGTCCAAACGCTTACGAAGTAGTTGTCGACCGTTTGCTCGAATCGCCTCACTTTGGCGAACGCTGGGGGCGTCACTGGTTGGACATGGCTCGCTATGCCGATTCCGATGGCTATGAAAAAGATAACCCTCGACCGGATGCTTATCGTTGGCGTGACTGGGTGATCGACGCCATCAACAGCGATATGCCTTTTGATCAATTCACTATCGAACAACTTGCCGGCGACTTGCTGCCCGAAGCAACCGATATGCAACGTCTTGCTACCGCCTTCCATCGTCAAACATTGACGAACACCGAAGGAGGCACCGACCAGGAACAATTTCGCGTAGAGGCTTGCTTTGATCGCACAGAAACAACGGGCGCGGTTTGGCTCGGGTTAACCGTCGGTTGCGCTCGCTGCCATTCGCACAAGTACGATGCCATTACACAGCGTGAATATTATCAACTTTACGCCTTCTTCAACAACGGTGACGAACAAACACAGGTCGTTCCCAAATCCGCCGATGAGCTTGAATCGTACCGCGTCGCAAAAGCCAAGTTTGATTCTGAACTGTCGCAAGCCCAAAGCGCATTGATGTCCGCCGAGTTCATGCAGGCCGAGTTGGCATGGGAGAAAGAAACACTGCAAAAGTTAGACACAAAGAAAAAGTTTGAACTTGCACGTCGGCTACTCGAAAACCCTTTGTTCCAATGTGATCAAGAACACATAGCGTTCAAGCTGCTCAAAGACGGTTCATTTTTAGTCTCAGGTGAAAACCCCGTAGCCGCGGATTACACGATCACGGGCCAATTGCAGGATACCACCGTTCAAGTCATGCGTTTGGATCTGCTGACCGATAAGTCCTTGCCAAAGAAAGGTCCCGGTCGCGCCGATAATGGTAATTTTGTCATCAGCGAAGTTGTCGTCGAATCTTCCCAGACAACCGACTTTTCTAATGCCAAGCCATGGAAGTTTCAGTCTGCCAAAGCAGATCATGAGCAAACAGGATTCCCGGCAACAAAAGCCATCGATGGCAAAGTCACCGATGGTGGTTGGGCAATCGCGGGCGAGTTTGGCAAAGGCCATTGGGCCGAATTTCAGTTGAATGAGCCAATTGCGTTTGAGAAGCCCACCTATGTTCGCGTTCGTATGCTGCAGCAACACGGAACAAATCATACCGTCGGCAGATGCAAGATTTCTTTTCAGGCCGAGTTATCCCCTGAATCCAACTTGCCAGAGAAAATTATAAAAACACTTTTGATTCCACAAGACAAACGCAGCGACACGCAACAGCAAGAATTGATCGAACACTTCAGCCACTTGAATCCATTTTCAAAAGGCGCCGCCAAAGCAATCGATGAATTGAAAAAGAAGGAGCCACCCAAACCCGAAGTTGTCGCTCGCGTCTTTGTTCAGCGCACGAAAGACCCACGCAAAACGATGGTCCTGCGTCGCGGCGAGTTCCTGGAACCGATGGTTGATGCAGAAGTTCAGCCATCCGGGTTTTCGACTTTGCCGAAACTGCAAACTCGTTTGCCTGTTGGCGATCGACTTGATCTGGCACAGTGGTTGGTTTCAAAAGAGAATCCGATTACACCACGCGTGACTGTCAATCATGTGTGGAGATTGCTCTTTGGCACAGGCATTGTCAAAACTGCGAGCGACTTTGGTGTTCGTGGCGACCCGCCCACTCACCCAGAACTGCTCGATTGGTTGGCCGCACAGTTTGTCGGCTTGGATGTCACTGGCATGGACGATGGTCAACCAACGACAATCAAAGCATGGTCCCGCAAGTCGCTGATCAAGACGATAGTCATGTCGGCCACCTATCGCCAATCGTCCGAGTATCGCAACGATGTGATCGAAATAGATCCGCAGAATCAGCTGCTCGCCAGGCAAAATCGGATGAGAGTCGAAGGTGAGATTGTTCGCGACATCAGCCTTGATGTGGCTGGGTTGCTGTCTCGCAAAGTTGGCGGACCAAGCGTTTATCCACTGTTACCGCCAGGGATCGCCGAGCTGAGTTATGCAGGTAATTTCAAGTGGAATCTTTCTGAAGGTGCCGATCGATATCGTCGTGGCATGTACACTTTCTTCAAACGCACTGCACCTCATCCCAATCTGATTACCTTCGATTGCCCCGACGCAAATCTAACATGCGTTGATCGCAGCAAATCGAATACGCCGCTTCAAGCCCTTGTGGCAATGAACAATGAATCGTTTGCCGAAGCGGCCCGAGCACTGGCTGCCCGAGCGCTTAATGATAATTTGAATTCCAATGACACGGATCGACTCGCATTGGCATTCCGCTGGTGTGTCGCTCGACCACCTACCGAGTTTGAAGTCACCGAGCTGGAAAAATTGTTAAACGAATCGCGACATTGGTACGAAGCTCATCCTGATGACGCAAAAAAGCTGGTGGGTTCTACAAAAGTCGATGGACGCAGCGCCGAGACGATCGCTGCTTGGATCACTACAGCGCGAATATTGATTAACTTGGACGAGTTTATTACTCGAGAGTAAGAGCATGTCCGAAAAGGGGGCTGACCCTTTGGAGGAAACGCGATTAGCTGACATTTTTGTTGTTGCCGGAGAGGGTCAGACCCCTTTTCGGACAGGCTCGAAGTGCTTTTATGACTGACCGACAGAACTACATCGAACAAGTCAGACGTAATTTTTTGACGACGTCAGCCAGCGGACTAGGCATGGCGGCCCTTAGTGCGATGCTCGCGGCCGAAGGCGGATATGCCAAGGCTGAAGAACCAAGCCTCGAACCCGCTAATCCGCTATCGACCAAGTCGCCACACTTTGCGCCGAAGGCCAAGAATTGCATTTTTCTACTTCAAGCCGGTGCGCCATCGCAACTGGATCTGTTCGAGCCGAAACCGAAACTGAACGCGCTTCATGGAAAACCCTTGCCAACTGAGATGTTGGACAAGGTGCGGTTCGCGTTTATCAAAAAAGATTCCGCAGTGCTCTTGGGTTCGCCTCGTAAGTGGTCCAAGCATGGCGGATGTGGCATGGATTTTTCAGACTTTCTGCCGCATTTGTCCACCTGCGCCGATGAGATGCTGATGATCCGCAGCATGCATTCGGAGCAATTCAATCATCACCCTGGCCAACTGCTTTTAAGTTGTGGTCGAGCGACTTTTGGATTGCCAACCATGGGCAGTTGGTTGACCTATGGCCTCGGTTCCGAATCTCAGAATCTTCCCGGCTATGTCGTGTTGACCAGCGGTCGTGGTTCGAGCGGCGGAGCATCGCTTTGGTCAAGCGGTTTTTTGCCCTCGCATTACGCGGGTGTACTGTTTCGCAATGAAGGCGAGCCCGTACTGAACCTCACCAATCCTGATGGCATACCCAATGAACTGCAAAGGCGTGGGCTTGATACGTTGCGATCACTCAATCAGACACACTACGGTCGCATGCATGATCCGGAGATTGTAAGTCGCATTGCAAGTTATGAACTGGCCTTTCGCATGCAATCGGCGGCACCTGAATTGATCGATCTAAAAAGTGAAACGACCGCAACGCTCGATAGCTATGGAGTGGAACGAGCTCAACATCCTCAAGCGACCGGCCGTGGCAACGTTGCCAACGCGCACCTATCGTTCGCTCGCAACTGTCTCTTGGCTCGCCGCATGGTCGAACGCGGAGTTCGTTTTGTTACGATCGTGTATGAGGCTTGGGACCAGCACAGCGATCTAGAGCAAGATTTGCGTTATAACAGTTGGGTGGTCGACCAGCCAATCGCTGCACTGATCAAGGACCTCAAGCAACGAGGGATGCTCGATAGTACGTTAGTGGTTTGGGGGGCGGAATTTGGTCGGACACCGCTTGGCGAGAATCGCACTGGACGTGTAGCGAACACCGGACGCGATCATCATCCGTTTGCATTTTCGCAGTGGATGGCCGGCGGTGGTGTTCGCGGCGGCCAAGTTTATGGACAGACTGATGATATTGGTTGGGGCATCACCGCTGATCCCGTACATATGAATGATTTTCACGCAACGCTCTTGCATCTCTTTGGCTTGGATCACTTAAAATTGACCCATCGCCATCAAGGCCGCGATTTTCGTTTGACCGATGTCGCTGGCAAAGTCATGCAATCGTGGCTAGCATAGCCATTGGGACCGCGGACGTCGTGTCCGCTGGGGCCTCACGCCAAAAATCCTGATTTGACTTTTGCAATTCTTTACATTCTGGCACCCAAAGTAGTGCTTTTGAAGGAAGCTGTTGGCGTCTGGCCATCCAGTTTGACTTGTGGACAACCATAGGACAGAACCTCATGGGGTACCTGCAATCGTCGGGTCCAGCGAGCGGGGACGCCCAATGTCACTCACTTTCGAATGGATGTACTCAATAAATATAAGGAAAGTATTCGCTTGCCGAAGTTAAAGACTATCAGCCGGAACGTGTTAGAGAGCGTCCCGCTTAGGAATGAACTTGAAAACGCGGATTTACAGGTGATTTATCAGCCGGAAGGCGTTAGCCTCCGGTTCAATACACAACCGGAGGCTAACGCCTTCCGGCTGATATGACTATACCACCATAATGATCAGCTTCAGTTCAAACTCCTAAGCGGGACGCTCTCTAATGCGTTCCGGCTGATTAGTCCAACGGTACCGAGGTGTTGTGATTTTGCAAAGTCGAGAAAGTGAGTGACATTGGGCGGGGACGCCTGCGCTCCGAAAAACCGGTCATCCACCTTGGCTAGCTTCTGAGAACGTTTATGTATTGCCATTAAGTCAACAGCCTCCCCCGGCTAGCGGTTAACGATTTCATTTAAAGGTACTCTCTTTCAAGTGAAGTAAAGCATGGAAAATCAGCAATCTGCAAAGGCATACCGTTTGCTACCACAGAGAGTTTGATAGATGACCGTACATAGACTCACACACTGGATCACGAACATGGCTACTGACTTGACTGAGGCCGACGCACTTACAAAGCTCAAAGATTTGGCAGAGGGGATTGGCTTTGCGATGTTGGCGACGGCACTGAAGACAGCTCCGATCCATATGATTCCGATGAGCACCAAGAAAGTGGATGAGCACGGTCGCATCTGGTTCTTGAGCGGCCGTGATAGCACTCACAATAAGCACATCGAACAGGACTCCGAAGTCCATCTTATTTATGCAAACCCTGGCTCGATGCAGTTTTTGAATGTCTTTGGTACTGCAGAGATCCTCACGGACAAGGAGATCCTCAAAGAACTGTATGGCAAAGCGGACGATGCATGGTTCAAAGGTGTCGATGATCCCGACTTGACGGCGCTCTGCATAACTCCAAAGAATGCATACCACTGGGATCCTAAAAACAATAGGCTTGTCACCTTAGCTAGAATGGGATTTGCGGCACTAACGGGGCAGACCCCGAAAAGACTTATGGACCAAGGTCAACTGAAGGTCTAATGCCCATCAATGGAAATTGTGTGTGCCACTGGCTCAGCCAGTGAAGCGAAGTAAGCGACCGACGTAACTGTTAGACCATCGACGATGATAACCTTTCGCGAAGGGGATCGAAGTAAGGCACTTGTTTAGAGATTAACCGTTTGTATTGGATGGGCGGACTGTAGCCGAGTCGTTCACTTAAGTGTCGACTCACACTTCGACGCCTTCGCGGGACATGTTTTTTTTATTAACAGGGTTTTAATTTATTGAAGTGAACGACTTCGTTTGTACTGGCAAACCAGTGGCCCACAATACGAAGCCCGCAGCACGTTATCCCGAGATGAAACGGTCATTTATTTGGTCGGCCTGAGAAACCCTTCATGGATGCATTGTTGAGATCAACTGAGCGAGGTCTCTACTGTCCGACAGGCGATTTTTACATTGACCCTCAACAAGCTGTTCCACGGGCTATCGTTACTCACGCTCACTCCGACCATGCGCGACCCGGCAGTCGAAATTACTTGGCGGCCCAAGCGAGCGAACAACTGCTGCGAATGCGGTTGAACGAAGATGCAGAATTTGACTTTCTTCCCTATGGACAGTCAATCAATATTCACGGGGTCGATGTTAGTTTCCTTCCAGCCGGACACATTCTTGGTTCAGCCCAAGTGCGGCTCGAATACCGTGGACAAGTGGCAGTGGTAAGCGGCGATTATAAGCTCGGCGACGACCCGACCTGCGAAAGTTGGCAACCTGTTCGATGCGATTTGTTCGTGACAGAATCTACATTTGGATTGCCTGTTTATCGCTGGCAGCCTGACGAGACGATCAGGGATTCGATCAATGACTGGTGGCGCGAAAGTCGTGATGCGGGAAAGTGTTGTGTGCTGTACGGATACGCCGTCGGCAAGAGTCAACGGTTGCTGGCGAGTCTTGATACGACGATCGGTCCAATCTACACACATGGCGCGGTCGAAAAAGGATGTGAAGCCTATCGCGCGGCAGGTGTATCGCTTCCGGAGACGACCTACGTGGGTTCAGTCACTGGCAAAAAGGAATGGGCGGGTGCGATGGTGGTCGCGGTACCGAGCGCACACGGGACACCATGGATGCGAAAGTTTGGAGTGGTGAGCACGGCGATGGCAAGCGGTTGGATGGCCGTCCGAGGCGCTCGTCGGAGACGCTCAGTTGATCGAGGGTTTGTGATGAGCGATCATGTCGATTGGCCATCATTGCTGACCGCCGTTGAAGCTTGCGAAGCAAAAACAGTGTGGGTGACGCATGGCTATAGTGCTGTCGTGGCTCGTTATCTGCAAGAGAAGGGACTTGATGCAAAAGCACTGGATACGATCTCCAGATCTGAGGCCGATGAAGATGAAGCCGCACTTTAAGAAGGTATTCAGTAAGGTAGCTGATTTCGTGAGAAACCGGATGCAGTAGAGAGGTTCCTTTTGCCCCCGGTTTCTTACGAAACCAGCTACATTGGCTAACGATTCCTAAGACACCATTAGCATCTGTCATTTGCATGATGCCTCTGGATTTTTAAAAGCACATGATCCGATTCGCTGAACTATATCACGCCGTCGACGCAACCACGAAGACCAACGAGAAAATTGCGGCGATTGCCAATTACTATGCTGCGGCCTCACCGACAGATGCGGCTTGGGCAACTTATTTCCTAGCTGGCAACAAGCTCAAGCAACTCGTACCCACAGCGTCACTTCGAAGATGGGCTGCCGAAGTAGCGAACATTCCGACTTGGTTGTTAGACGAGTCGTATCATGCTGTGGGTGATCTCGCAGAAACACTCTCACTGGTTGTTCCACCAGGGACTATCGTTGACGACCTTTCGCTCTCCGAATGGATTGAAAACCGCTTGATGCCGCTTCGCAACATGGACGAACAGGCGCAGCGCGACGTGATCACTACGATTTGGCAACAAACGCCAGCGTCAATGCGACTGGTCATAATGAAGCTGATCACCGGCGCGTTTCGACTCGGTGTTAGCAAACGGCTGGTGACGCGTGCGATCGCAGAACATTCAGGGGTTGCAGCCGACGTTGTTTCGCACCGCTTGATGGGCAATTGGAAACCGACGCCTGAGTTCTACCAGCGACTGGTGGATCGCGACATGCAGGATGCTTTTGCAAGCCAACCGTATCCGTTTTGTTTGGCTTATCCGATTGATGCTGAACTGGGAGTTCAGGTCATAGGAGATAACGTTGATTATTTTGCCGAGTGGAAGTGGGACGGCATTCGCGGCCAAGTGATTCGGCGAGGGTCGAGGTCATTTATATGGTCACGCGGCGAAGAGCTGATGGAGAATCGGTGGCCAGAGATCGAAGCGGCCGCAGCAACTTTGCCGGACGGAACAGTGCTTGATGGCGAGATACTCGCTGCGCTGCCCGATGAGAAAAAAATACTTCCCTTCGCGCATCTCCAGCGACGTATTAATCGCAAAACCGTAGGTAAAAAGTTGCTTGGCGAGGTGCCGGTCGTTTTCCAAGCCTTTGACCTATTGGAACATAATGGAATTGACATTCGTGGCTTGCCTCTGAGCGAACGGCGCTCGCGACTGGAAACTCTGATATCGAACTTCGCGCATCCGCATTTGATGGTGACGCAACTGATCGAAGGCCATTCCTGGGACGATTGGGCAAAGATACGCGAGAACAGTCGCGACATGTCGGCCGAAGGATTGATGTTGAAACGCAAGGACTCGCCGTATGCCAATGGAAGAGTTCGTGGCGCTTGGTGGAAGTGGAAGGTGATGCCGTATTCAATCGATGCGGTGCTGATATATGCACAGAAAGGCCATGGCAAGCGCGCGAGCCTTTATACCGACTACACCTTCGCATTGTGGGACGGCGACCAGCTGGTTCCAGTCGCGAAAGCCTACAGTGGACTCGACGATAGCGAGATCCTCAAAGTTGATCACTTCGTACGTCAAAATACGAAGGAAGCCTTTGGACCGGTGCGAAGCGTAACTCCGACACTGGTTATGGAGATTGCTTTTGAAGGCTTGCAGCGGTCGACGCGACACAAGAGCGGCATCGCAACTCGCTTTCCACGTATCAAACGCTGGCGTCATGACAAGAAACCAGTGGATGCTAATACA
The DNA here is from genome assembly GCA_031412515.1 of Planctomycetia bacterium. Lineage (GTDB taxonomy): Bacteria > Planctomycetota > Planctomycetia > Pirellulales > Pirellulaceae > Aureliella. The sequence continues at coordinate 13,263 of JANODD010000137.1, forward strand.
CTGCAGGAGTTGTTGGCGATGCTGCCTTAAACACTAAACCGCGCGAACTTTTGATGTTGCGCATTTCGATTTCGTGTGCCACTTCTATGAAAAACTTTGGTTTGTCAATAGTTTGCGGGACATTATTTTACGTTGTATGTTTCCATTAACCCAGCAGAGGATAGGGCAACGCAGAGGTGCGACCCGAGCGCTGACTGGGGCCAAAGTC
>JANODD010000138.1:0-35103 GCA_031412515.1 Planctomycetia bacterium
CTGTCATCATGAATAGTGAATTCCTGTTCAACGGTTTGGGTGGAATCAGTGTGCAAGGCGCAACCGGTACAACTGGTCTACCGTCTGCGGCTGTGCCGTTTGTTCGACTAGTAAACAACTCGATAGTCGGTGGTACAGTGAGTGCAATCACTCGCTTCGCTCCAACAGTCTATGGAGGCCAGTTCTTCAATATCGGTGACTTGGCATTTGCAGACAACGTAGGCAGCTACCTGCCATTGCTGGCTGGTGGACCTGCACCGCTTACAGGCCTCGACGATCGAAATGCTGCCGTTGGGGCACCTAATTTTAGTGGTACGGGAGAGCCATTGGTTAGAGAAGGTGTCGTCAGTCTTGGGCGTGGTGGGCAGATTGTGTTGCAGTTTACCAATAACTTGCTTACCGGATCTGGCAATGCCAACCCTGACTTGATGGTCTTTGAAGTGGGTGATTCTGAAGAAGTTTTGGTGGAAGTCAGTGCCGACGGCAGTCGCTACACTTCAGTTGGCCGAGCGTCGGCGGCATCGCCAACCATTGATATTGATGCCTTTGGTTTCAATACCAACAGTCGACTGGCCTACGTACGGCTGACGGACATCATCAACCAGGGAGCCGCTTCAGGAAATTCGGTTGGGGCTGATATCGATGCAGTGGGCGCAATATCAAGCGTCGCAGTCGATAATTACCAGGCTGGTGGTCGCGGCATTTCGATTACAAATAATGCGACTGCAACCATACTGAACAACGTCATCGTGAATTCCACAACAGGAATAAACGTAGACGCGTCCAGCTCGTCGACTGTTGTCGGTGGAACGGTCTTCCAACGCAATACTGCAAACGTTGGCGGTAGTGCAACACTTGGCCAGTTCTCGAACGTAGTCAATAACAACCTTCCGTTATTCATCAACGTCAGCGGTGGAAACTTGTATCCATCCGCTTCGTCGCCACTGATCGATAGCTCGATTGACTCATTGCAGGATCGACCATCACTGGTGGCTGTGAAGCAACCGTTGGGAATTCCGGCATCACCCATTCTTGCACCGCAGTACGATGTGAATGGTCAACTTCGGGTCGACGATCCATCCGTTGAAACTCCGTTTGGCTTAGGCGAGAACATCTTTAAGGATCGTGGCGCACAAGACCGCGCAGACTTCAGTGGTCCATCAGTGATTCTGGTGAATCCGATTGATAACGATGCGCAGGGCATTGATACCAATCCAGAAACGTCAGTGGTTGAGTTAACAGGCAAAACGTTGAAGTATTTTGACATTCAACTTTTCGACGGAATTCAACCAAGTGACCCAGGTGCAGGCTCTGGTGTCGACCCGGCCAGTGTGAAGTCGTCCTCTGTCTTGGTGTATCGCGATGGTGTTGCATTAACAGAGGGTGTGGATTACAGCTTCGGATACAACGCGACGAGCGGAGTGATTCGCCTGCAACCTTTGGCAGGGATCTGGCGGTCCGAGAGTGTTTACACGATTCGCTTTATTAACAAGAACGAATCATCGGTGGTTGCTAAAGCAGGGGCAGACTATCTTGACGGGGCATCCTTCCAGATTATCGACGCAGCCGGCAGTCTTACGACCTTCGAGTTGGACCTTGGCTTCTTGGTAACTGTTCCTACCAGCGGTATTGATGCGAACGTGACCGACGGAACTACCTTTACGATTGACGATGGCACCCGACGGTTTACGTTTGAGTTTGATAACGACGGGTCGTTTACGGCTGGTAACCGGGTTATCCCGTTTGCCGCCAATCCGACACCTGAGAGCATTGCCACCGCGATAGCAACAGCAATCTCCGCAACGCCTTTAGCGGTGACAGTTACCGATCTCGCCGATGGACGAGTTCAGATTCAAGGATCGCAAAATGTCTCGTTTGACCCAAGTAACAGCTCTTTATTGGTAAGCGGCCAAACGGGAGTCCGATCCGTCTTTGGCTTGCAGATTCCACTTCAAGCTGGCGTTCCGGTCGGTGTGGCCGATGGACAGACATTCGTGATCGACCGTAGCGGTGATCCGGTAACCTTTGAGTTGGATACTGATGGTAGTGTGCAAGCCGGTAACATTGCGGTTCGCTTTGTCGCAGGGGCAAGCGCGACACAGATTGGTAATGCACTTGTGTCCGCGATCAATGGAGCTGGACTGGGCCTAAGCCCGGCCTACCTTGGAAACGGCTTTGTGCGACTAGGCGGAGATGCCAATACTCGCTTGACGTTGACATCCACCGTACTTACACAAAGGGGAATTCCTGGACTGTCTGCCGCGGTCGCCATTCCTGTTTCCGCACTGTCTACTAACACCGCTGATGATGTGGCTGCTTTGATCGAAAGAACCATCGATAACGCGAATTTGTCAGGGGTCACGACGACACGCTTCGGATCACGCGTGGTCATCGAGGGTGCCAAGGGTGTTGCAGGAGCAGGTGTAGACTCGATCGGACCGGTTCGAGATTTTGCTGGGAATCAGCTTAAGGCGAACCAAGTTGATGGAACAACAACCGTAACCATTTTCTTGGGTGAGGGCCTGGACTACGGTGATGCACCAGAACCGAAGTACGCTTCACGGGCTGACAATGACGGTCCGCGTCATACTGTGGTTGATGGACTTAGCCTCGGAGTGACCGTTAGTACAGATGCTGACGCGAAGCTTCCGGATGCTGACAATGATGATGGAGTGACCTTTACACAGTTGTACTCCGCATTCAACACGAGCTTTACGGTAACGGTAACGAACACAACTGGTTCAGTCGCCTACTTGTCGTACTGGTTTGACTACAATTCTGACGGTGTTTTCACCAACACTGAAGGAACTCAAAATGTTAGCTTGCTTCAGTTTGCGATACCATCTTCAGCGGCGACCGTAACGCTGCCAGCCTTCACGACTCTGGTACCTGCTTCCGCAGTTGCTGGAACGACTTACGCTCGATTCCGATTGAGCACCAGTCGGAACGCTGTTGCAAGTCCAATTGGAGCGGCACCAGACGGTGAGGTCGAAGACTATGCGATCAACATCCTGCCAAATCCTTACAAGAATCCGTCAAATATTTCGACGGTGAAAGATCCGGCTGGAAACAACTTGGACGTGAATGCTGATGGATCGGTTTCGCCGATCGATGCACTGCAAGTTATCAACTACCTCAACAATCCGGCTAAGCCGCGACAGTTGACATTGCCTGTCAATCAGCCGCTGCCGCCTTATGTTGACGTCAATGGTGACGGCCAAGTTTCGCCGCTGGATGCGCTTCTCGTTATCAACTTCCTCAACGCACGTCGATTGTCCGGTGAAGGCGAGTCAGAGGATTCGCTTGCCAATGACTTGCTCACATTCGGTTCGGGTGAAGCTGTTACGCTGGCCAGCAATTGGGCGGCGGGCCTTGAAAACATCGTCATGGGCGACCGTTCCGGTGACAAAAAGGACTCCCAGCCGATTGTATCAACCTCGGATGTTGCGTTGCTCTCGACGCTTGCGGATGACGACTCAGCCGTCGATTTCCAAGCTCAGTCCAAAGTGGACTTCAGTGTTCTGGATGACCTATTTGCAGAAACAGATGCTGTTGACCTCGCTCCTGCGGCTTCGGCCCAGAGCGGATCGATTCGAGACCAGTTGTTGGCGAGTTTCTTCCGAAAATAGTCATTTTGCTCGAAAATAATCGTTAAAATACTTGATCGCTTCACCCTTAACTAAAAGGGTGAAGCGATTTTTGGTTTCGGTTGTGCCGCCCTTATCGATTGCAGTCCCGCGATCGGAAGTTCAGATGGTTTAATGGTCGTACAGACGTTGAGGGAACGCGCGGCTGCGTCTAGAGTCAAAGGGTAGGCTAGCTTGTTTGGCGGGCCCCCTTTTCCTGAGGAATTCACCCAATGGCCCCCTTCAATCGAGTAAAACGAGTCTCTAGGAGCGGTCGTCGGTTGAGGCTTGAGCAGCTCGAATTGAGGCAGATGTTCGCTGGCTTGCCCTTTGGCGCAATTGAAGAGGACACTGCCGAATTTATGCTCGGCAAGGTAGCCGTGACACCCATTTTCCTGGAAAGCAACGGCAAAAAGGCTCCGAACACGGAGAATTGGACTCCCGCAAATATTCAGAGCACTCTTCAAAACATCAACGAAGGCTTGCAGTGGTGGGTTGATACTCTAGCGACCCTTAACAGCGTTCATAAGTTGGAATTCGTCGTTGACAAGACTTATGCCGAAACGCCAGTACCTACCGACTACGAACCCATTAGTGGTACTTCCAACGAATATGCCAATTGGGTTCAGGATTTCTTGGTGGGCGCTGGCTACGGAAGCGGCATCCAAACGGGCATCCGCGCCTTCAACCAAGATCAACGTGTAAAGCTCGACACAGATTGGTCATTCTCAATTTTTGTGGTTGCTTCGTTTAACGATGCGGACGGTATGTTTGCTAGTGGCGGTTCTTTTTCCAGAGCCTTTGCTTTTGCAGGCGGATTATTCGAAGTTGTACCTTCAACGCGCCCAGCCTCAACCTACACGCATGAGACTGGACACATGTTTTGGGCCAGGGATGAATATGCCGGGGGTGGTTCTTTTTTCCAACGACGTGGTTACTACAACACGCTAAACAGCAATGCGGCGGACAATACAACCCCTGGATTTGTTCAGCAGCCCAGCATTATGGCATCGGGAGCACTGCTGGACACCGCTTATGCGAATCATATTTCCCCGGCTTCGACGCTGGCAATGCTCGGCTGGCAGGATAGCGACAATGATGGCATCTTTGACGTTCTCGATGTGCCGCTGAAACTAACAGGCTCGGGCTACTTCGATTCGGTCACCAGTACCTATAAATTTAATGGCAACGCAACTGTTCAGACACTTCCTAATCTGAATTCCGATGGTTTGAAGAACGACATTACGATCAACCGTGTTACGGACATTGAGTATCGATTGGACGGAGGCCCCTGGCTATCGTTCTCTAAGCCAAAAGTCTACGTAGCGACTCTGGATCTATCCATTCCTGTCACCAGCAATACAACTACGATTGAAATCCGCGCACGAGATTCTCAAAGTACCGTTGTGAGTAACGTTTTTAGCGGTCGACTGTCTCGAGCTGATTCGACTCAAGTTCCAGGAATCAATGGCTATGTTTGGACCGATTCCAACAAGAACAACTTACGAGACGCCGGTGAATTCGGTGCTGCGGGTTGGACTGTTACGGTATCTGGACCAAACGGAGAAGCGCTCAGTCTTCGGCAGAAAATTGAGCCAGACAACTATCCAGACGGTCAGCTGACAAGCAATTTTAGCTCCGTCGTTTCGTTGTCAGCGATCGGTTCGGACAGCGACGGTCGGCTGGGAGCGTTTGCCGATACCTCCAATAGCACAGGCACAAAGAACTTTCGTGGATTCTCCAAAGCCGCGCAATCCTATCTTCCGACCTGGACGGCTTCGAGTCGCAGGTTACAGATGAATTTCAGCTCGCCCACCAGTGTCGTAGAGATTGATGCAATCGGCGCTGCGGCCTCATCCTTCGGGCGTCTGGAAGTTTACAATGCCTCTGGACAGCTCTTGGGGCGGTATACCACGGCTGAATTGCGCGACGGTGGTGTCGAGAAAATGCGGATCGCGAGAGGTACAGCTGATATTGCCTATGCCATTGCTTCCGGGAATGCCGTTGGAAACGTACGACTGGACAACCTCCAGTTTGGCGCGGAAACACAAACGCTTACCGGCGTTCGCGGTCAATACGCATTTCCAGCACTGCCACCTGGCAATTATCGCGTTCAGGTAAAATCGCTAACTTCAAATCCAATTAATCCTAGCAGCGGTCGCCAGAATGCGACGGTAGTTTCCAATTCGGCGACGTCGGACATCGATTTCGGATTTGATTCAAATACCAGTCAGTGGCAGAACCCTGTCAATCGGCATGATGTGAATCGTGATAACGAAGTTTCGCCGATCGATGCGCTCTTAATCATTAACGAACTGAATCTTCGTGGGAGCCGATCGCTCACCGGTACAAACTTCATTCCTCCTCCTTTTATCGATGTAAACGGTGACAGCAGTGTGTCGCCAATCGATGTGTTGTTGGTAATCAACTTTATGAACACGCGAGCCAGTGGAGAAGGCGAAGGCCAGATGTCACCTCCGGTTGGTTCGGGCCAGACCTGGAACGACCCGTTTTCGGGATCGCGAGGCTCAGGGCAGGGCTCAGGGGAGGGCTCAGGGCAGACGTCGGGTTCTGAACTAATTGGAGCGGGAGAGGCTTATAGCGAGGATTTTTGTTTTGCTGTCGAACTGACATCCTGGGCACCAGTCCCCTTGGCTCCCTTAATTGGAGGGGGCGAACTTGACTCCAAGCAAACTCCGCTGGATTTAGAAGACGACCAAATCGTCGACCTGCTGACTCAAAACTTCTTCGTTTGATTCTAGATTTAGAGAAAGTCCGAAAACTAGGAACTTTTCCGATAATGCCGCTTCTAACGTTGGTAAGGGCAAAATGGTTCTGTTATGCGGGCGGTGCCGGAAACGCTAGCACTCGATTCATATTGCGCCAAATTCGCATCCTGCTCATACTTCCTGAATTGCAAATATCACCTAGTCCAACTAATCTAATGCCTTGAGGAACGGAGTCCAGGTGCTGTTTGAGGCCGAGCAGGTTTGCATAAAGCTTCAGTTAAGCGCGAGTTCTAGTAGGCATTCCATCAGTTGCTTAGGACGCGGGTGTCCTAGGTTTTTGTTAGCAGACGCTTTTCCTTGTCGACAATTGGGCGTTTAGATGAAAAAACAGAATAGCAGAGTGGCGAAGTTCAATCGCAGTAGTCAAGCACGCGCTCGTCTGGCAAGAGGACTCCGAATGGAGTCGCTGGAAGGTAGAGCCCTTATGGCGACTGACCTTCAGTTTCATAACGAGCTGATCGCTGAGGATGTCAACCAAGACTTTAGCGTTTCGCCGATTGACGCATTGCTAGTTATCAACGCGCTCAACAAAACAAAGACTTCGGCTAGTGGTGAAGGTGAAGGCGGAGTCTTTTTGGCTGACGTGTCTGGCGATGGGGTGATCTCTCCGCTTGATGCGTTGATGGTCATCAATCGGCTGAATGCAGAGGGCGAAGGTGAGATTCTTAAATACGAAGTAAGGATTACGGATACTAGCGGCAACCAGATTACGCAAGCTGTTGTCGGTCAGACGATCCGCATCAATGTTTATGTGCAGGACCTGCTCAACGCACGCCCCAACCAAGTAGGTGTTTATTCGGCTGCAGTGGACTTGGATCTTCGCGTGTCCGGGGACGCAAAGCCTGTTGAAGATTTGGTTCAATATCCAGCCGACCCGAATAAGCCGTTTCGTGAGAGCTTGATTACGGGTCCGACTTTCATTTTCCCAACAATACCAGATCCAATTGATCCGATAAACAATCCGGACTTAAGCAGAGCGTCGGGTTCCAAGGGCGCAGTTGGCTCGAATGAAGAGTACAACGAAATCGCGGCGTTTGGTGGGATTGGAGCCGCAGCGAATTTTGGACTTCAGCTATTCTTCTCAACTGATGTCGTGGCGAAAAGTGCCGGTACTCTGATTGTTGATCCCAATACAGCGGAACAAGGTGTTAACGACACGCTACTGTTCCAGGACGCACGGATTGTTAAGCCTTCTGAAATCAACTTCATTCCGGATTCAGTGTTGATTGTATCGGATCCAAGTGGTCCAGTAGCTTCAAATGATACCGTTACGACCGCTGAAGACACTGCGATCATTTTGGCGGGGCCTGGTTCAACTTTGAATCCCGCACTGACTGCCAATGATACCTTCACAGCAGGACGCACGATTTCCGTAACATCGCTGGGGCTGGTTTCAGGCGTAACTCAAGGAACCGTTAGCGGTCTGACTTATATACCCAAACCAAATTTCTCGGGTCAGGATGTCATTACTTATACGATCACGGACTCTCCGAACGGATTGACCTCGACAGCCACCGTTACCATCAACGTCACGCCTGTGAATGACCCGCCTGTAGCCGTTGCTGATACCTTCCCGACTATCCCAGGCGATTCGACTGGAAATCCTCTAGACGTTTTGGCCAACGACAACGCTGGTGGTGGTGAAACTCAAGCATTGACGATCACTCAGGTTGGCCCCACCAGCAATGGCGGAACTGTGGTCAATAATGGAACGTCGCTCAGTTATTCACCTGCTCCAGCATTCGAAGGCACTGAAACATTTACGTATACCATTTCGGATGGCCAAGCAACGGCAACCGCAACTGTAACCGTTACGGTTGAGCCTGCCACGACACCATTTGCTCGTCGTGACACCGCAACGATCGCTGAAGTTTCGCCTGGTGAAACGGGAAGCGTTAAGATCAACGTACTTGCGAATGATAAAGTAAACGCTGGCATGGGCGTTAAGCCTACGTTGATCAGTTTCACACAACCGGCCAATGGTACGGTGAGCCTCGATGACAATGGGACTGCTGCAGATACGACAGATGACCAGCTGGTTTATATTCCAGCCTTTGACTTCAACGGAACCGATACGTTTACTTATGTGATGAACGACACATTGGCACCTCTGGGCGCTAACTCGACCGGTACTGTGGTTGTGACTGTCACTGACGTAAACGATCCTCCGACCGCTGGTAACGATAACGCAACCGGCACTGAAGATGTACCGGTTACCATTGCGATCTCGACACTGCTTCAAAACGATTCGCCAGGTATTAAGGAGCCAACGCAGACGCTTACCCTCACGCCTGGAACTTCGGCTAGTGGTACGGTGGCCGTTGTTGGATCGAATGTCGTATTTACGCCATCTCCAGCTGTAAACGGTCCTCGTACCTTCACATACATCGTGACCGATTCTGGAACGCCGGCTCAATCGGCGACTGGAACCGTTACAGTAAATCTTGCGGCTGTGAACGACGCGCCTGTTGCCGGTGCGGATAACGTTAGTACCAATGAAGACACGCAGCTTGTGATTACGACTGCTTCTTTATTGGCTAACGACGCACCAGGTCGGCCAGCAGCGACTGACGAGACGGGGCAGACACTATCGATTACTGCCGTTGGTAAGCCGGCAGCAACTACAGGTACGGTTACATTGGCTGGTGGGAATATCACTTACGTGCCAGCACTAAACTTCAATGGAACGGAGACGTTTACTTACACGGTTCTCGATTCTGGTGGAGCTTCTTCAACGGGAACAGTTACAGTAACAGTTAATCCGATCAATGATGCACCGATAGCGGGTACTGATGCCGTTGTTGCCTTCAAAGGTGTAGCTCTGCAGATCCCAGTTGCTGACTTGCTGGCCAACGACTCGGCTGGGCCTGCCAATGAATCTGGACAGACTCCACTGACGATCACTTCAGTGTCCAGCGCGGTCAACGGGACAGTTTCCTTAAACGCTGCGACAGGCACGATTACGTTTACTCCAGCGGCTGGGTTCTCGGGTGCTGCGTCGTTCCAATACACCGTTCAGGACAGCGGACCAGGTGGTGTAGGGAATGTCAACACTGCAACAGGAACAGTGAACGTTACGGTTCGAGACTTTGTGCCTACAAAGATCTCTGGTACCGTCTTTGTGGATGAAACCAATGATGGAATCATTGACAGTGCCGAACGCCGTTTGGGTAATGTTCAAGTGATTTTGACGGGCAATGCGCTTGGCGTTCCAATAACACCACGAACTTATTTGACACTCGCCGACGGAAGTTATCATTTCGATAACTTGGCTCCAGGACAATATGTTGTTCGCTACGTTTCGCCGTCCTACACTTTAGATGGTAGGGATGTCGCTGGACCTTTGGGCGATGCGGATACCATCAATAACCAGTTCACAGTCAATGTTGCCCAACCAGGCGGTGGTAACGGATCGGGTTACAACTTCGGAGTCGTCGGAATCGATGCGACTTACGCTCGTAATCTCGATCTGCTTGCTTCTCGCTACTTCATAAACAATCCAGCGATGATTTTCAAAGGATTGTACGCAGCTGTTGGAGCAAATAACGCATCCTTGTGGACTGTAAAACTGGATGGATTCGATGGAATGGTCGCGGGTGAAGTCGTAATCAATCCAGCCGGAGATCGCGTTCAGGTGACAATGGTTGATGCCAGCGAGAGGGTTTTCACGGCAGCATTGAATTCCAGTCAGTTTGTCCTTACGACGGATCGCGCCACTGGAAACAGAATCATCCGAGTACTGGGTGACGCAAGTTCATTGAACTTCCAGCAAATCAGTCTTGCGGCACCACCAGTAGTTTCCATTAACCGCTACCTCGAAGAAATTGATGCGATCTTCGCTCAAGAAGGTTGGGACGGACTACTGTAGGGCACTGCCGGTCTCGGACCTGCGTTAACTTAAACTAACCTAAAACCTCGCTTAGGATTTCTAAGCGAGGTTTTTTCGTTTGCCGCTACATTCCAGTTCCGTTGCGTTGCGGAAGAGGAGTCCAATTACCTACACTGCCTTTTAGCTTTTTTAAAAAGCCCGAAGCAACTGTAACCACAGGTTCGCGAATCCGTATCTAGAGGCAGTGAGCGGGTTTTTTTGAGATTTAGGAGGCCGAAAGTGCTAGATATGCAAGTAAAACAGTGCGAAAAATGCGGCAATTCCTTCAGCGTGGACGGTGGCTGCCAAATTTGTTTGCTGCAGCTGGGGCTCTCCGACGATGGTTCAAGCGGTGCGGCTGGAGCTCATTTGCCTAGCATCACGGAGTTGAATAACAGTTTTCCACAGCTCAAGATTACTCGGTTAATTGGCCGTGGCGGGATGGGAGCCATCTACCAAGCGCGTCAGACTTCGCTGGATCGCGATGTTGCTTTGAAGTTGATTGCAAAAGAAGTATCTCAGGATCCAACGTTCGTCGAGCGATTTGAACGCGAAGCGAAAACTCTCGCCAAGCTTTCACATCCGAACATTGTTACGATTTACGATTTTGGTTACACGCCGGAGGGTGTGGCCTATCTGATTATGGAATATGTCGACGGAATCAATCTTCGCGAGGCGATGAAGTCGCGAAGTGTTGGACCGGAGGATGCCTTGGATGTGGTAGCTACGATTTGTCGAGCGCTCGAGTATGCACATTCTCGGGGTGTAATCCATCGCGATATAAAACCCGAGAATATCCTATTGGGCGAAGATGGCAGCTTGAAGGTGGTCGATTTTGGAATCGCTAAGATCGTTGACGACTCTGTGCGTACCCCGACGTTGACGGCGACTAGGCAGGTGCTTGGATCGCTCCATTATCTGGCTCCCGAACAACTTGAATCACCTGATCAAGTGGATCACCGCGTTGACCTTTATGCGCTCGGTGTTGTCTTCTATGAACTGTTAACAGGCGAATTGCCGCTTGGACGCTATGAACCGCCAAGCGCATTGCACGAATGCGTCGACAAACGAGTGGATGGCGTTGTGCTCAAGTCGCTAAGTCGTAAGCCGAGCAATCGCTTTCAAACAGCGCGTGAATTTGGTGCAGAGATTCAGCAGATAAAGTCTGCACCAGATCCGTCGGTTCCGTTATCGGCTGGAGTGATCCCGCCGCTTCCAAACGCTCCATCCGCGGCGATTCTGCCGGAGAAGCTTGAATTCAACTGTGACGTACCATTTACTTATGATACGTTCGGTGGTTTAGCGGAAGCGATCGGAATGTTGTACGCCAATGAGTGCGCACTTTGTATCGAATTCCGCACACGCGATAAAATTATGGGCGTTCTTAAATCAAAAACGCAACTCATTCAAATTCCTTTTGAAAGACTGACTCGGCTTGAGGTATTATCTGGGATGTTCTCTTCAAGGCTGATTGTCAGTGCGAACAGTCTCAATGCACTTAGCGAATTGCCAAACGCGGATACTGGGACCGTCGAGCTTCAAATAAAGAACCGCGATGTTCAGTCGGCAAAACGTCTACTCATGGCGGCGGGTTTTAACCGGCCCGGTCAACAGTTAAAAGGAACTGCGGTTCCTGAATTTGGTTCGAAGGAATATGTAAATCAAGCAATTTTCGGCTCGCTGATGGTCTTATGTGCAATTATGAACTTGGGCAGCTTGGCGATTGCTCAGATCATCAATGCTAATGTCGAGCATACGAACAGCGCCAGTTTGCCATGCATAGCGATCAGTATTGCGGTACTGTTTGGACCGATTGCACTGACGCAGTTGGTAGGTGGCATTTTAAATTTCGTTCTTCCGATGCGTTCGTTTAACGGTGTAGTGACCGTGGTTTCAATGATACCGATCTCACCGGTTTGGTTAATCAGTTTCCCGGCTGCAATTTGGTCGTCGCCTTGGATGCGCGGCGAAACGGACGACAGCACTTCGACCAAGAAACAGTCGTGGGGAGCAACCACATTAATGTTCATTCGCGAGTCGCGTTGGTCGAAAGCAGTTGCGATTGCCAACGCGGCGGGTTTGGCCGGCGTTGCGATCGTTGGCGGAATCTATCTGACAGGTTGCTATCCGAGCACGATGGTCTATCGCGTTACTGCAAATTCTACATCGATCGAACTCAATGAAGTTGTCTCCAAGATGCGGGCTCGATTGGCGGATGTTGCACCGGACGCGGTTTTGAAATTTGATAATGTTGCTGCAAGAGTTACCGTCCGAGATTGGAAAAATCGAGCTGAACAGATTCGAAAAGCTTTGGCAATCGAAAGCGAGATTCAACTGGCTTGGTTAGTATCGGCGGTTGACACAGCGACTGACGAACGAACGTGGATACCGCTGGCCGGAAAGCTCACCGTAGATAAACTAGCAACCGGGGGACGAGGACTTTCCACGACACTCGCGACGACGAAACCGTTAATTGAATTGAAGTCTGAAATAGTCGCCGCGGTCGAAGCGGGGCAAAATAGTATCGCGATTGAACTAATTGGAACTGGGCGTGAATTGCTTTCCGAGACTCGCCCAGAGTCCAAAGAAGCTGCAATTGGGTTAGTCATCGGCGGTATGATCGAAGGCGTGGCCAAGGGCGAGTCGGTGACCAACAAGAGAATTCGCTTTGAGTTATGCGATCCGTGCGAATTTGCGGCTGCAAGCATCGAAGCGGCAATTCGAGGGCCCGCTTTGTCCTGCGAGCTAGAGTTGATTAAGTAATCACACTGACATTCGGTCGCTACAACCCTGCCGTTGACATTTACGGCCTAGCGTTTGGATTGACGACAATTATCTTGGATGCAAAGGCAGCCCGTCGTCATCGACGCTAGACCAAGGCCGGGTCACGTCTCACCTCGAAGCCCCTCCCGCTCCGCCAAAGTCGATGCACGAGCAACCTGTGGCGGAGAGCGGGCTAAGTATTTGACCTTGGATATTGCCATGTGATCATCTTTTGGACTTATAGTACTTACAGCGGCCGCTTTGCTATACTTTCACGCGTACTTTCATCGGCAACACTTCTCTACCGCGTCATCCCGCGTAGGACTCAGCCCTGCTTGAAATGCAAACGACATGTAACGATTGCAAATGCGACTTTCCCATGCTCGAAGAACGGTGCCCGCACTGCGGCCGACCAGGCCGATTTCCGAATGTAGAATTGGCGAAGCGAAGTGAAGAAAAGAGCGTCGTCGCCGCACGGGCAAAAAGGCGATCATCGATGCCCTCGCCAATGGTACGAGTGCCATTTTCAGTGACTTTACTAACACGGTTACGCTGGACTCAGCTGCCGTTATGTCCCTTTCCATCCACGAATTGCAGATATGTGCCGATTCGGAAAAGCGGGTTTTCTCAACGTACTATGACCGAGTTCAAGCGGGCTTGCAGATTCCGTCTGGTGGCAAGTGGGATATACTTCGAGGAGTGGCAGAACACTCGCTTTATCAGCACCAAAAGAACCATGTCCGTTTTGCCGCACTCTCGCTCGATGGCATTGGCGTAAAGAACTATGGCACTTGCCATCTAACGCTAGCGACACATATGATTGAACATCGAACTTCCGTTTATGAAGCCAACAATGTTATATTCACGGTCTATGAACAAGCGTCGAAGATGTCGGATGCCGAAAACTTGGAACCTGGACATTCGACGGATTGGGAGCATCGAGCCGCTCTTTGCGTTGCGAAATTGTCGCCAAAGCTGACGCCGAAGACGCAAAAAGCTGAATTTCCCGGCATACTTATTGAACAAGGTGCAACGACAGAGGATGATAAATTTGTGGAACTACACATTTGGGGAGCGCTTACGATTCGTTCCGTCGCGACAATAACCATTGTGAGAAAGTCTAACAGGCCATCAAAAACGGATCTGAAAGACCTCCAGCGTAAGACAGCCTCCTTAGGGATCAAGGTTTCGAATCAATAATGCAAGCAGCAATTTCAGGTCTACAAGGAATCGCGATCTTGATCGACGATTCAAGGCTAAACCTGATCGACATTTCCAATCCGAACGTCGTCAACGCATGTTCGAGTTCATTCGCTAGCAACTTTCTGTCGCGAAGCGTTGACTGTGTTTTCGTTGACAATGTTTCTATCGAAGCCGTTACGAAGCAGTTGGAATCGTCTTGGGAAGGTCACGCGGTCATCCGTTTGGTTTCAATCATCAACGACGCAACTGCTGACGACGAGTTGCGAGCTGACGCAGTTGAAGAGCTTAATGAAATCGCAACCGCTTCACCTGAGGCGGTTGAGTTCGCCGAACGCTACCTATTTTCCGCGCCAACGCAAATTGAACTGAGCGAATGGTCTGACAAAACCCCTGAAGCGGTCTGCGCAATCCTCATCAGAATTCAAAGTGTGCAACCAGCAATCACTTCGGTTCTCCAAGCTATTGAACGATCGCTTGCATCGGAGTTGCAAGATAGCACTGGACGCGCCACTGCACTTGCAACGTTGATACGTGAAGGCGTCGTTCGCCGTTTCGTCCTCGCTGTAAATCAATCCGCAAACATTGGCAACGTACTCGCGTTTGCGTATCAGTTACCAGCCATTGGCCAGAGTATGAGGCCGATACTCAGTCGCATTCAATCCAATCTCAAAGAGATCGAACCGACGCTTGCTGGCCCAGAATTGCAGATTGTTTCAGAACATGAAGACTGGGAAAAAGATAAACGCGGTGAACGCCGTAAAGATAAAGCTCCGGTTCACCAAAAGTACGCTAAATCCATTGCCAATCGCGACGCGATTGAGCGTGAGTTGCTAGCCGGAAGACTCGCGAACGCACGCAATTTTGTTGATGAGTTCGTCGCGTACCAACTGCGAGATTCAGGGACGCAATATGCGGTGAAGACACTTTGCGATATCGCCATGCGAGCTCAGGCGGTTGGGCAATATGAGTTTCAGCTTGAGCTGACACAGAGAGCAACAGAGGTAGACCCAGCTGACGGCTGGTCATTAATACAACACGCACACGCACTCAAGCAGAATGGACGCTTACAAGACGCGTTGGCCCAATATTTGAAAGCGTGTTCCATATCAGCAAGTCCAGTAGCTAGAACTGGCTATGCGGAAACACTAAGATCAATGGGCCGGTTTGACGAGGCACTTATTGCCTATGAAGAGACCAAGCGAAAGCACCCAACTAATGCTGTCGCCAAGAATGGCTACGCCGAAACGCTGCGGTCCATGGGACGGTTCGAAGAGGCGCTTATCGCCTATGAAGAGGCCAAGCACCAGCACCCAAATGATGTCATCACCGAAAGCGGCTACGCGGAAACGCTGCGGTCCATGGGCCGGTTTGACGAGGCACTTATCGCCTATCAAGAGACCAAGCAACAGCACCCAAATGACGTCATCACCGAAAGCGGCTACGCGGAAACGCTACGTTCCATGGGGCGGTTTGACGAGGCACTTATTGCCTATGAAGAGACCAAGCGACAGCACCCCAGTGACATTACGCCCAAGAACGGCTACGCGGAAACGCTGAGATCAATGGGTCGATTTGACGAGGCGATTATCGCCTACGAAGAGATTAAGCGACAGCATCGAAGCGATATTTACGCCAAGAACGGCTATGCAGAAACGCTGCGGTCCATGGGTCGGTTTGACGAGGCGATTATTGCCTATGAAGAGACCAAGCGACAGCATCCCAATGACATCTATGCCAAGACCGGCTATGCAGAAACGCTGCGATCAATGGGTCGGTTTGACGAGGCGCTTATTGCCTATGTACAGACCAAGCAACAGCATCCACATGAAATTTATGCCAAGAATGGCTACGCGGAAACGCTGCGATCAATGGGGCGGTTTGACGAGGCACTCGAAGTCTACGCACAGACGATGTCCCAGCACAGGAATGATCGAGTTGCGAGATCCGGATACTACTCCGTCCTTGTCGGTTTAAAGCGCTTCGACGAAGTGGTTCAGAACTTAGCCGATTTAAAACCTTCCGTACCTGATGACTGGATCGATTTCCACATTCTAGGAATGTCTTACTTGAGGATTGGTGAAGTGGAGAAGGCAAGAAACATCTTCGTCAGCGGTTTAAGTCAATGCGGTGTGGCAGCTTCTATTCCGTACTTTCGGACTGCACTCGCAATAACACTGTTGCGGGCAAAAAACTCAGAAGCGGCAGTCGAAACGATTGTAAATGGCTCGATTACGCGTCCCGTTGAAACACTTGTGGCCTCTCATGCGACCGCATGCATTGGCGATATTGATCGAAGCCGCGAACTGCTTGATGGCCTTCCGAAGATCCTTTCGTTTCCACAGCGTGCGGTTCGAGATGAAATCAACGCTCAGTACATTACTAAGACTGGTGCTCAACATGATTTTGAGTGGTTGATTGATCAGCATATCCTTCTTTTGCTAGCCGCTTAATGAGAAATCGCTTATGATTTCAGCATGTCGAGCACTTCATCGTGAACAAGCGAGTTGCTGCCGACTCCGTCGCCTCCGAAGACGGTTGATTCACCGGACCAGCTGGTGAATTTGCCGCCGGCTTCTTCAACCACAGGTTGGACGGCGGCAAGGTCCCATGGATTCGCGATCGGATCGACCATCACTTCGGCGCGGCCAGTTGCGACGAGTAGATAGCCGTAGCCGTCTCCCCAAGTACGGCTGATATAGGAGGCTTTTTCCAACTTTTTCAAACCCTCTACCGCGCCACGTTTTTCAAACGAATCGAATTGCGTTGTGACAAACAGTCCCTGGGCGAGTGGACGCGAGGAAACGTGGCAACGGGTCGGCTGGCTGTCGCGGACGGAGTGCCAAGTGCCGGTGCCCTTTGCTGCAAAAACGATTTCATCGAGCGCGGGAATGTAGATCACACCGCCGAGACATTCGCGGTGATGTACGATTCCTATCAACGTCGAGTAAATTGGTACACCGGAGATGAAGCTCTTCGTGCCATCGATTGGGTCGACGATCCATTGGTAATCCGAAGTTCCGGTTTGCGAACCAAACTCTTCGCCAAGAATCGCGTCGGCTGGAAAACGAATGTTGAGTTCAGCTCGAATGAGTTCTTCGGCTTGCTTATCTGCGATCGTAACGGGCGAGTTGTCGCCTTTGCGTTCGACGTCAATGCCTGCGGATTGAAAGTACTTAAGCGTTAGTTTGCCGCCGAGTTTGGCGAGTTCAACGGCACAGGCAAGTCGGCCGTCAAGGCAAGTCGTCAGTTGCTGCGGGAATTGCATGTTTTTGCCTGAAAGTTTAAGAGTGAGCTTGATTGGTTGTAAACATAGTCCAGGTTGACCGGTCTGCCAACGGTGCTGGCAATGGTCAACGTCGCGCAGCGAATCTGGTATAGTTCTCGGTTTCGAATTTGAGCCCCAAAGTGGTAAGCGGAGGCGGGTAAACTGTGAAGACGATGATCTTGTGTGGCGGCCAAGGTACGCGTATGCGCGAGGAAACGGAGTTTCGTCCCAAACCGCTTGTAGAAATCGGCGGGCGACCTATTTTGTGGCACATCATGAAGATGTATGCGCATCATGGTTTTTCGGAATTTATTCTGTGCTTGGGTTACCGCGGCTCGATGATCAAAGAATACTTTCTTAGCTATCAGGCGATGAATCATGACTTCACGTTGACACTCGGTGCCAAGCAAGCGATCGAGCTGCACGGCAAGACTCAGGAATCGTTTAGTGTAACGCTTGCTGAAACCGGATTGGCCACGATGACTGGGGGACGTGTTCGTCGCGCGGCGCAGTATCTCAAGGAAGATGATGTGTTCATGTTGACGTATGGAGATGGAGTCGCTGACGTAGACATGCGAAATTTGGTCGACTTTCACAAGCATCATGGCAAACTGGCGACGGTCACTGTGGTTCGGCCTACGTCGCGATTCGGAATGTTAGACGTTGCGGACAGCGGTGTGGTGACTCAGTTTGCAGAGAAACCTCAAAGTCTAAATTGGGCGAGTGCCGGTTTTTTTGTACTTGATCGGCGAGTTGTCGATTTTCTCGATGACGACGAATGTGTATTTGAAACTGGGCCGCTCGAGCGACTGGTCGCGATGCAAGAGCTGGTCGCCTATCGTCATGATGGTTTCTTTTTCGCGATGGATACGTATCGTGAATTTTTATACCTAAATCAATTGTGGGACAACAATCAAGCTCCATGGAAGAGTTGGTGAAGCATGTTTGAAAAGGCATTTCACGGACGGCGAGTGTTAGTAACTGGTCATACGGGATTTAAGGGAGCTTGGCTGACACAGTGGTTGATAAAGTTAGGTGCGGACGTTTGTGGGTATTCGACTTCCGTGCCAACTTTACCTTCGCTTTACAATTTGGTTTCGCTGAAAGATAAAAGCCGCGATGTTCGAGCGGATATTCGTGACAGCCGAAGGTTGACTAAGGAGATTGCTGAGTGGCAGCCTGAGTTTGTATTTCATCTTGCGGCTCAATCGTTGGTACGGCCATCGTATGCACAGCCAGTTGAGACATTCGAAATTAACACCATGGGCACTATCCAGTTGCTCGAAGCACTCCGCCTCTCCGCTCTTCCCTGTGTGGCGATTATGGTGACGAGTGATAAATGCTACGAGAATCAAGAACGACCCAAGGGTTATTCTGAGGATGATCGGTTGGGTGGAGTGGACCCATACAGCTCGAGCAAAGCGATGTGCGAGCTAGCGGTGAGCAGCTATCGGCAAGCGTACTTTAAAGATCACCGCGTGCGTTTGGCAAGTGTTCGTGCAGGAAATGTGATTGGCGGTGGCGATTGGGCCGAAGATCGTATTGTGCCTGACTGTGTCCGAGCCTTGCAGGCCGGAAAGGATATTGCCGTTCGGAACCCAAGTGCCTGCCGACCGTGGCAACACGTGCTCGAACCGCTTTCGGGCTATCTAACGTTGGCGGCACAACTGGCTGCAGCGGATTCTAAGAAGCAGCTTGAAGAACTTTGCGGTCCCTTCAATTTTGGCCCGAACGAGCAATCACATCAGAGCGTAAGGCAATTGGTTGAAGCCATCATTTCACAGTGGCCGCTAAAAGCTGGACCTGCGAAGTGGATGGATCAAAGCGATCCAAATGCACTGCACGAAGCTAAACTGCTTAGTCTCGATACCAGCAAAGCCAAGCGCCTTTTGAACTGGTCAAGTCGATGGAATTTTGCGAAAACAGTTGACGAAACCGTGCAGTGGTATCGCGAGGTGCATGGTGAGGGTAACGCAAATCAGGTAACTTTGCGTCAGATTGAAGATTTTGAGCAAGCGGTATCAGAAAATTGAAAAGCACCATGAGACCTAATCACAACATACCTAGCGGACCTGTGACTTGTTGCCAAATTTGCGGTAACAAAGATCTTCGGATGGTCATCGACCTTGGATTTCAGCCGCTGTGCGACACGCTGCTTTCAGCAGATGAACTTCGAATGCCTGAATTGACCTATCCACTCAGCCAGCTCTGGTGCCCAAAGTGCACCTTATCACAAATGGGATATGTGGTAGCTGGCGAAGTCGTTTATCACCAAGAGTACCCGTATCGAACCGGCGTCACGCGTGAGTTAGCCGACTATCAAGACGCAATGGCAGATTCGATTGTCAAAGATTTAAAATTGCAGCTGACGGACCTGGTTGTCGACGTGGGTTGCAATGACGGAACTCTGCTAAGTAGTTTTCGCAGGCGTTTGGTTCGAGTAGCGGGTGTTGAACCGACTGGGATCGCAAAATATGCACGCGAAGCAGGCATCGATACCTTTCAAGCTCCGTTTGATCCGTCGGTAGCAAGACAGATTGTTGAGTCGCACGGAAAGGCAAAAGTGGTCACCGCGACTAATGTGTTCGCTCACATGGCTGCACTTGGCGACGTCGTTGAAGGCCTGGAAATCCTGGTCGCCGATGATGGTTATTTCATTCTTGAGAACCATTATCTCGAACCGATCATGGAGCGGTTGCAGTTCGATACGATCTATCATGAGCATGTCCGAACCTATTCGCTGCAGTCTTTGGTGGTGCTATTTGACTACTACGATTTCAAAGTAGTGCACGCGGAAAAAGTCAGCCGATACGGTGGTAACATCCGTGTTTATGTCGCCAAGGGGAAGAACGTGGCTCGCCGCGATAGTGTCGATAAAATCCTGGCTGATGAGGCGCGTAACTTCACTAATCCAGCTTACTACGAACGCTTTCGCCAGCGGTCTTTTCAGTTGAAGAATGAGTTGCTCGAATTAGCGTTACAATGCAATCGCGATGGGCATGCTTTGATTGGCAATTCCTGTCCGGGACGTTCTAGTACGCTGTTGAATTTTGCAGGGATTGGCCCCGATTTGATGCCCTACATCGCCGAGCAGCCGACTTCGCTCAAGCTGGGAAAGTTCTTGCCGGGTAAGAGAATTCCGATTGTAAATAACCAACGATTGATTGATGAGCAACCGGAAAACGTCTTACTGCTTGCATGGCATTTTGCGCAACCCATTGCAGAGCAGCTGCGGGCTCGCGGTTCGAAGTCGACATTCTATGTGCCCATGCCCGAAGTGAAAGTGTTGGATGTCTAGCGAGCATGAGCAGGCAAGGTTTCCGCTACGTCGCGTCGCCTTGTTTGGGGGTGGACGTTGGTCCCGTGTTCTTCTGCCGGTGATTCAATCGTTGCTAGTCGACGATGCTGAAATCATGTGGGTGACCAAGCATGGCCGCGAGATTGCGGAGTGCTGGTTGGTTGACAAAGCGATCGAACGCGTTTCGGTCCAAACTCAACTGAATTTGGATGCCGTTGTTATCGATGCAGCGGTGGTCGCCACCAGTCCAGCAACGCATGGCCAGCAAGTGCATCAACTGCTGAAACGCGGAATACCCACTTTTTGTGAGAAACCGTTCACGCTGGATTTTGACCAAGCGGTTGCGTTACACCACATGGCCACAGACGCAGGTTGTCCGCTGGGCGTCAATTTGGAAATGGTCTTCGCGAACTTTATTGAGGAGTTTTCGAATGCGGTTGCTGGTCGAAGCGTTCGCAGGATCGAGATAACTTGGTCGGATCCATGGTCGGAGATTCGCTATGGTGAAACAAAACATGGAGATGTCTACACGAGCATCGTTGACGACATGTGGCCGCATTGCTGGAGTCTTTTGCGTACGCTATGTCCGCACGGCAATGTGGACTCGGTCGAAGAAGTAAGCTACGAACCCGGCAAGGGTCTCATCCACATTTCTGTACGGATTAATGAGGTTGTCGCAAAGGTTGTACTGAGTCGTCGGTCGGATCGGCGTGTGCGAAGAATCTCCGTGAACGACGGGGAAGCAGTGTTGGATTTTAGCACCGAGCCGGGTTCGACAGAGATTAACGGAACTGTGTCAATGAACGAATGGCGCGGGGCGAGACCGCTTTCGCGTTCGCTGAGTTCTTTCTTTGAAGTGATTCTGGAACCCGCACTCATTGATAGATGGGCGTTGGCTCAGTGCTTGGATGCGGTTCGGTCAGCTCAAATAATTGGCGACCAACTGGGAGCTTTGCAACGGGCGAGGCTGGGCAGTCTACGCGTTACAGGTATCGACATAGTTAATGAAACTCATCGCAACTTGATTGTAGATTTACTCCTGCCGGAGTATACCACAAGTGAACAGCGTTGGCCGGCGATGACGATAGAAGACCAGATTGCATTTGTTAGGCATGTGTGTGCAACCGAGGGAATTAGCTACAGATAACCCGAGATCAAAAGCCGTTTGATGGAACGTCCTGCACAACTTAAAAATACCAGGTTGATGAAGATCGGCCAACGTCTGCAGTTGGATCGTCCATTGCTGTTCGCCCTAGCCGCGAAGTGCTGGCAGGCGGTCTCGGGTCCGGTCACCCTTGCGCTAGTAATCAGCGTTTTTTCACCGGCTGAACAAGGCATCTACTACGGATTGGTCAGCATTATTGGGATTCAGGCTATCTTTGAGTTGGGTTTGTTGAATGTTTTGATCGGCCAATCGGGCATCGAAGCGGCTCGGATTGCGAAGAGTGAATCGAGCGATGATCAAGCGAGTCAGCTAGCGGCGCAGCGACTAGGGTTGCTGATCCGGAGTTCGTGGCATTGGTTCCTAATGGCTGGTCTACTTTACGTGCTCTGCGGGTGGTGGTTTGGGTGGTTCACACTATCACCCGTTAACACTCAATTGAATTGGTGGTTGCCGTTGCTGGTGGTGATTCCAGTTGCAGCGATGTCCATTACGCTTGCTCCTGCACTAGCAATCCTTGAAGGAGCCGGTTTTCGAGAGTCCATTTATCGTTTTCGAATGGTTCAAATTGTTAGTGGGAGCATCGTTGTTTGGGTATCGCTGTTGATAGGATTGAAATTATGGACCATCGTAATGGCCACGTGCGTGCAGACATTTTGGGCGAGTTATTTAGTGTTCGTTCGACACGCAGATTTCCTTAGTCGGTTCAAGCAACTTCCTCCGCCCGCGGATGGGTTCTCTTGGGGGCGAGATGTTGTTCCCATGCAATGGCGAGTAGCAATGATCAGTGTTGCACACTACTTATCGAGCCAGTTGTTTGTTGCGGTAATCGTAGGCGGGAACTCGGCTGAGTCAGCGGTAGATGCCGGTCGATTGGGAGCAACGTTGACAATGACAACAGCCATCCAGATGTTGGCGCTCGCTTGGGTGCAAACAAAATTCTCGTTGGTATCAGCTCACCATGGAGCTGGAGAGCGGGAGACCGCCGGTACGATGTGGCGGCAAACGGCACTTGTATCGACGGTGCTACTGTGCGTGGCTTTGGGAACGTTGATCGGGCTGATTTCTGCGATGCCTTTATTAGGTCGCGGATGGGAACTGAGGTTCTTGCCTCCTTGGCAACTTGCCGTTCTAAGCATCGGACTTGTAGCGAATCACTTGCTTGCTTTGCAAAGTTTCTACGTGATGTCGCGGCGAGCGAATCCTTTTTGGATCCAGGCGGTTGTGGGGTTGTTATTCACGGCTGCGGCAGTTTGGATTTTCGGGCGTA
Source organism: Planctomycetia bacterium (assembly GCA_031412515.1). Taxonomy (GTDB): domain Bacteria; phylum Planctomycetota; class Planctomycetia; order Pirellulales; family Pirellulaceae; genus Aureliella. The sequence continues at coordinate 23,245 of JANODD010000138.1, forward strand.
TGTACTCGACCAACGGTCTGGTGATCGCCTATGCAGTTTCAACTGCATTGGTCGCATTGCCCTTGCACACTTGGGCTTATATGCGTTTTCGGTTGGAGAAGTAGGTAATTCTCGTTGAACGCTACCACTTCAAATGTTGCTTGAAACAGGGGTTTTTCGGACACTTCTCGCTGATCGCCACCATCCTAGCTCGCTAGGTGGAGCGAAGACTTATTAGCTAACAACGAAAATCGCAACCAAACGCGTGGGGGCGGAGAGGGCGTTTATCGCTCGAACCTAGCCGCAAAAGTCCTAATTCCACCGAGTAAACTCGGTGGCGATCAGCGAGAAGTGTGGTTTTTCGTACTCGCACTCAGAAGCGTTTCTGCTGTAGCAATCGATACAGACGGACTAATGTGCTCGAGTCTCGAGCAGTGTTCATTCGAGTGCGCTTGCAGGTCATCCATTGTCGCTAGCCGTCGATTAATCTGGGAGACTGTAGCCACTTTGGTAAGCAGTTTGCAAACCCACCTTGTTCCAGATTCAGACTCTCCCATGCTCACACTCCGCTTGTTTCTGGTCATTCTTGTCACGCTGTTGTGTCGAGAAATCTGCTGGCAATCGGAGACGCCTATCGAATCCTTGCAAGCCCTACTGAATGTTACGGCAGTTGCCATTGCCTTCGGAGCTCTTGCCAAAGTGCTATGTATTCTGAATCTAAGGCGATTCGGAGCATTTATTGAGGATTGGCACCATGGCACGCAGGGTCATTCATTTGATCGCTGGCAGTCCATACGTCAATCTCTGGAAACCTTTTGGGTCCTATGTTTACCAGCCACGTTAATGTTGACCCACTGGGGCCCGTGGATCAAGCAGCTCGATGAACTCGGAATGTTACAGAGTGTTTCGCTGATTTTGTGGTTCGCGCCGAGTTTAATGGCGTTGGTAATTTTGGAACTGACGACCTCGCAAATGGAAGTCTTTATGGACACCTGCAGGTTCCGAAGTATGGCAAGCATGCGGCTCGTGGTCGCTCCGAAGTATGAAGGTGTGGAGCGTCGAGCTCATTTGATACAAGTTTTGAATCAAAACGACGTTGAGGCCGGTGTCCCAGCCAAGCTCACTAAAGTCCTCGGGACTCGCATTCGATTGGGTGGCACGTCCAACGTTATGGCTTGCTTATTGCCAGTGCTCTTAATTGCTTCGGCCAGCGATGTTTTAAAAATATTAGAAGTTAATTGGCCAGAATCTGTTCAATCGCTTGTAGCCAGTTTCATCGGTTTGGGAGCAGTCGCGATCTTTATGCCGCAGTGGTTAAGTCGGTGGATGGGCGTTCGAAAGCTGGAAGCGGGATCGCTTCGAGATCGTATTCAAACTTTTAGTAAAGCGATTGGAATTCTTGTAGAGCCGATGTGGGTTGCGAGCGAAGGGCGTTGGGCGGGAGCTGCAGTGGTTGGATGGTTGCCAGGATTCAGGCAATTGTGGCTGGGGGATGCACTCGTCGGGCAATTGAACGCCGAAGAGGTTGATATGGTAGTGATGCACGAGATGGCTCACCTCAAGCGCCAGCATTTTTTGTGGCGTTTGATACCTGTCGTCGCCGCCTGTGCGATTGGCTTAGTCACAGTTGCGATTTTTTCGCCAACGTCAAGTTACTCGCCTTCGGACCGCTCCTTTCAAATTTCAGGCCAAATTGCTGGAATGGCGCTGGCGAGTGGCGTGATGCTGTTCGGAATCAGTTACTGGAGTCGACGCTGCGAATTGGACGCCGATAGAACGGCCTGTCAACTTGCAGCGTCCGTGTGTGCTTGGTCGAAAGGCGATGCAGCACAAGCTGCGACAGCTCTTTCGCAGTCGCTAATCAAACTTCATCACAATTCACCGACTTGCGATCAGGCCACATGGCTTCATCCTTCTCTTAGGCAACGGCTGGCACGCTTGGCGCCGGCCGTGGAAGAAGAGGATGGTACGAGAACCGTTCTATTTGGCGCAATCGATGCAATGCGTGGCGTGAAACGAAAAACCGCGGAAGATTTTTAGTTCCAGCTCAGTTTCTGGATTCTAGCTTTAAGTGAGCCGATACCTAAAGTGTCGTGGTTCCTTTCGCACTTGATCATGCCGCATGATATTTAGGAGCAGCCCGTGGCTTCTGCCTCTTCCAGTCTTACTACACAGCTCGATGTCAACGCTTTGGTTCAGAGACTTGACTCTGCGATCAAAGGAAACCCACATTTAACCGGCCATCAAGTATTTTGCAGCGAAGAGGGGGGGACGGTTATCCTCCAAGGTCGCGTTCGCTCATACTATCAAAAGCAAATGGCTCAAGAAGCTCTGCGGAACCTTGAGGGGGTCCAGCGAATTGTCAATGATTTGGAAGTTGACTGGATGACCACTACTGCAAGTTGCTCGGTCTGAGCGTTTTCTCAGCCCTACTTCTCTTGTTTAAATTGCAATTGCTCGCAACTCATTGCGGTTCTGCCCCTCCATTGGTTGCCCTGTAGGGTCTTGGATGAATCGATGGATTCGCCTACCATCAGTGATATAGAAAATGGCAAGCTGGGCGGTACGCATATCGCCTGGAAAAACTCTTGTCGGCTCTTTGCTATCAGCGGGGCCTAGATTTCGCAAATCTTCCAGGGACATCTACAGGGACACTGAATTATGGCTCGAAAAGGCGTTATAACGTTCAAAGGTAACCCAATGACTTTGCTGGGCAACGAGGTTGCGACCGGCACGGCTGCGCCGAAATTTACTCTTCACTTCTTCGACGCGGGTGGGTTAAAAACCATTTCAAACGCGGATGTTGCTGGAAAAGCTACGCTTTTGTCAGTTGTGCCCTCGTTGGATACGGGCGTTTGTGCAATCCAAACGAAAAAGTTCAGCCAGGAACTTGGCTCGATGGGGGACAAGATTAACGCTGTTACGGTCAGCCGAGACACACCCTTCGCTCAGAATCGTTTCTGCGGCGCTGAGGATGTGAAAAACATGCGAGTCGGTAGCGACTATCAGAGCGGTGCGTTTGGCGAGGCTTTCGGCGTCATGATCGACGAACTCAAACTGCTCGCGCGCAGTGTTTTTGTTCTCGATAAGAGTGGCAAAGTTGTGTACAGCGAAATCGTTCCCGAAGTTACCAGCGAGCCGAATTACCCTGCTGCTTTAGCCGCACTGAAAGCAAACGCTTAACTGACCTTGGACACGTAGCTATTCCCGCTTCGACGTGTTTAAACAACTTTAAAGCCGCTTTCAGGTGTTTCTGTGGAACTTCCCAGAGCCTTGGGCGGCTTTAAAAAGTTGTGATTACGCCGGCGAATCGATTGACTCAGGAATTGCCGGATCTCATAATCCCGAGATGAGTGCCGGGTCTATCCGAAACTCATCGTTGCCGCGATTGGTTTTAGAGCCTTCGAGACAATATGTGTTGAAGATATGGCGACTCGGTAGTTAGGCAATACTGTTTTAGTCGAGGGTTTGAAGGTGACGAATATTTATGTTGGCAACCTGTCTTTTCGTGCTACGGAAGAGGACATTCGAAACGCATTTTCTCGTTTCGGTCAAGTTACATCCGTCAACATTGTGATGGACCAAGACACTGGGCGCTCGCGAGGATTTGCATTTGTTGAAATGGCAGATGCAGATGAAGCTAACTCAGCGATCGAAGGGTTGAATGATCAGGAAATCGTTGGTCGGAGAGTCGTTGTGAATGAAGCCAAGCCCCGGGAAGAACGACCTCGTGGCGCGGGTCGCTTCGCTGGTGGTGGAGGCAGTGGAGGCGGTGGAAGACGTGAAAATGACGGCGGAGGTGGTGGCGATCGATACGGCGATAACAGCGGCGGTCGCTATGGCAGTGGCGGTGGATCGAGCGGCGGAGGCGGAAGGGATTTTGGTGGTGGCGGTGGACGGCGAGGAAACTACTCGCGAGATGACCGCTAACTGCGAATGGTTCAGGTAACACAAAGCGTGCTACTGCACCTCGGTAGTACGCTTTCCTTCCGGATAGCGAACATCAAACGGCTGCTCAGTAGTGGTTCTTCGGCTTGCCGTAGCCAACTGTTATTCGCTAACGTGTGTGATAGATTAGATTTATAAATTTGACCAATCGGCGTCTTCGAAGCTGCGTGGGCTCTCAAGGCGAACTTACGGATGAATGGCAGTTTGATGAATAACAATCGCTCTCGAGCTATTTCTGCAATCACTGGACTGCTGTTTGTCGCGGTAGTTTTATTTAGCAGCCACCCGTTGCTTGCCCAAAAATGGGCACGAGACATGTTCGAAGTCACACAACATGACTTCGAAGTTGTACCGCGTGGTGCGAAGACTGAGTACGAGTTCAAGTTCACGAACAAGTACAGAGAGAATGTCCATGTTTCTTCCGTACGAACAAGTTGCAAGTGCACCATCCCGCGCATTGGCAAGAATGAACTGAAGACTTACGAAGAAGGCTCGATTATCGCCGAGTTCAAGACAAGTGACTTTGTGGGCGCTCGTTCTGCGGTAATTACGGTTGTATTTGATCGTCCTTTTTATGCCGAGTTACAACTGATCGTAAAAGGTAATATTCGTTCTGATATTTTGCCTGAGCCTGGTGAGATTCAGTTCGGCGAAGTGGACTTGGGGGCTGAAAAAGTCACGGATGTTAAGATTTCTTACATGGGAACTGCAAAGTGGGAAATTAAGGACGTACTTAGCAAGAATGAGCACCTGGCGGTCAAGTTGAGTCAGCCGAAGACGATCAACAACAAAATCGAGTACATCATGAACGTGCGGCTGAAAGATACCGCCCCAGCCGGAGAGTTTGCAGATGAAATTGTTTTGGTCACCAATGAGGCTCAGTCTAATCGTGTGACATTGCCCGTGCGATCGAATGTTATCCCGCCGCTGCACGTTGAAGGGGTCCAGTTGGGAACGCTGCGCGTTGGTGAAACCAAAAGCGAACGTTTACTGGTGAAATCCAAAAAGCCCTTTAAGATTGAAAAGATTGAATGCGCTGACACCCGCTTTGAATTTTCAATTTCCAATGACGAGAAGGCCGTGCAGTTTGTGACTTTCGCGTTCAAAGCCAATGATAAAGTCGGTGCCTTCCGCGAGAAGATTATCGTTCATACCAGCCTGAAAGATGCGTCGACGGCAGAAGCCTCCATCACGGGCAACGTAGCAGAGTAATCCATCGGTCGTAGCCTTGAGTGTCGCTCAATTGTCTCAATTGTAGCGGCAACAATTGAGGCAGCGCTAGAATTGAGGCAGCAGCTAGAATTGAGACAGCAGCTAGAATTGAGGCAATTGTGCGACACTCAGGTGCGACATTCAAAACTAGTGGCTGGCTTGTCCGGCCTTGGTACTCTTGGGCCAGCTAATGCGGCTCCAGCCCCACTTGAGCAACTCTCCGGAGAGTAATTGCTCGGTCCAGGTCTTACGATCGATTGTGAAGTTAGACCAAACGGCTTCGAGGTACGGCTTGCTCGCACTACTCAAGGTTGGAATCAGGCCATTACGCTCAATGGCTCGCAGTCCATCCCAGTAATGTTGAATGATGTGTTGCTGAAACAAATCGCCAGCAATTTCCAGTCCGACGAGTGAGCCATGACTAACGGCTTGCAATTGGTTCAGTGCGACGACTGAGATCGTAGCCGAAACATCCCACAGTGACGCATTCTGTTCTTTAGCGGCGAGCTCAATTTGTCGCCACAGTTGGTCGATTTCGGCATGCGGCAAGAGTTTTGTTGGGTCGATCACATTAACCGAAGTTTGAATGTCCTCGATCGTCTTTCTCAGGCCGTGAAGCGAGATCGGGGGCTGGTCGAACATTCCGACTGCCTTACCCGAGGCCGCTTCAATGGCATTGATCAAATCAGCCGCGCCGTCGATGGTGGTTTGCTGACCGATAATTCCTTGCTCTTTCAATCGACTGCTCAGTTGTTCCAAATAAACTTTCGAGCCATAAGCAGCATCGCTAAAAACAGCTAACACAGTTAAAGGCGATAAATGAAAAGTGGCAAGCGCAGTCATGTCTAGCAAGTTGCCAACGGTTTTGCGAGCGAGCACAACCTCTTGTTGATGCCGCTCCGAACTTGCAAGTGACCTACGAACACCACCGATATCATTAATGGCAAAAGTAAGCATTTGCTGAACGAAGATCGAATACGATTTCGAGTTGCGAAATGCCGAGGGAAGTAACCAGTTCGCAGACTCGCGAACAATACCGCCCGCCAGTGCGCTAGCGCTTCTCAAAGTTCGTTCTGGCAAACTTGCCGAGTAATTGAACAGTCGAAGAAGCGTACTGGTCGCTTCGCCGACGGTGGATTTCTCCATGTCAATTGCATCGCCTAGAGCCTGAGGGTCAGCATCCGCAGTTGGCCCTACTGGTTCGACATTACTTCGATTCGCCGCGTTGCTCATTAGCTCGGAATCCAACGATGTTCTAGGGCTTAAGTGCGTAAATATAGCTCACTGTGAGCATTGAACTTGATTTTGAGGTAGCGTCGTTGGGTTCTTTGTTCTCAGTCGATCTGGAGCGGGTTACGCAACCAAGGGCGAATATACTTTGGCCTTCAGAAAGGGATGGGTATATTTCCTTTGGTACGATAATTTGAATCGATTCCTCACCAGGCGCGGTTGTTGGGATTAATTGCCAAGCATTGTCAATTTCGACGATATGGCCGATGCTGATAACAAATGCCAGTCCAGCTAGATCTTCCTTATGATTTGCCAGCCAAATACGAGCCCCGCGTGTTATCAGGTCTTGAATGTCGACATGCTTGGCGACCTCTTTACCCACGGACTGCAATTCAGAGCGGACTAGCCTCCGTATGGGGCTTGCCGAAGGCAGTTGATTTATTGCTAATGCCAACGAAGCCAGATCTGAATAGGTTTGTAAGTTAAGCCTCTGTTGAAGTGCCTTGTCTTTTCCGCGTTCATTCCAGGTCTCCAGATCCTTTTTGACCTGACCGATGAGGGTGAAAAGATCGTTTGCAGGACTCTGGTCAGTCGATTCTTCGCTAGTCGATTCTTCGCTAGTAATTGAATCCGCCGAGTCGACAGTGGGCGTCGGAAACTCCCCTGTGGTTCCCAGATCTTGAGGTGTATGGGGGCTCGACTGCGAAGAGGTTGACTCTGTGCTGCTAACACGCGGGAGTCCACTAGCTCCCACGGCTGGCGCTGGCGGAAGAATATCGTCATTGTACCTGCGCGGTTGAAAACGGGTGGGTACGATCCATGGAGCATACCGTGCAACAGTTGGGCCCATTTGTAGCGGGTCCGTTCCAAGCACGTGCCAAATTAATAAAGTGGCAATTGGAATCGATGCCAGGCCGCCAAGTAATACTGAAAGCATCGACCACATGGGAGATTTCGCTTTTCGACGCATGCGATCATATTGCTCGTTTCTAATAGGTTCGAACTTAGACCCGCCAGTCTTCTTTTCTTCCGACTGTGTATTGATCACCATCTGCGGAGACATGTACTCTTCTGACTCGGCTAGCTGAATTTCGGAGTCTTCGGTGACAGCTTCATCAGCGTTGCTGACCTTCGCTTCAGAAACCTTCGGATCCTCAACGACTTCCCAAAAACCCATTTCCCCTTCGATCATTTCTCCTAACACAAACTGGTGCGAACAATGTCGGCAGCGGAGCACCGCTTGCAGCGAGGCTTCGGCTGTCAAGACCAACGTACGATGGCAGCTTGGACACGGCAAACTTTGTATCACTAAGGACTCCTAGGTCGATGGAACGAATATCTACCTTGAGTTTAAGCTATGCCGTACACAGGTTCGAGCTTCTGACGCAAATACTTGACCAAAGGCTGTGAATCTAGGGTCTTTCCGCAGGCTCTTTGTATCAGTTGTCCGGGATGGAAGCACTGGCCAAAACTGTGGATTTCTCTTCGCAACCATTCCAGCAGCGGCCGAAAGTCACCCCGTGCCAAATCGCGGTCGAGGCCACTTAGCTGTAATCGAGCCGCTTCCATCAACTGAGCTGCGTACAAATTCCCGAGTGTATACGTTGGGAAATAACCGATCAGACCTGCGCTCCAGTGGATATCTTGGAGAACTCCATCCGCATAAGTCTCCGGACGAATTCCCAAATATTGGTGATAGCGATCATTCCATGCCTGCGGAGCGTCTGCCACTTTCAAATCCCCTGCGATCAACTCCTGCTCGATCTCGAACCGAATCAAGATGTGCAAGTTGTAAGTGACTTCGTCGGCTTCGACCCGAATCAACGATGGCTGTACGCGGTTGGCATCGCGAAAGACTTGCTCAGCGGTCAAATCGTCCCAGCCACCTGCAAGCTGCGATTGCAACTCTGGCAGACACCATTGCCAGAATTCACGACTGCGGCCCACAAAGTTCTCCCACATGCGAGACTGCGATTCATGAACACCAAGCCCGGCCGCCGCACCTGCGGGCAGGCCATACCAATCGCAGGGTAATCCTTGTTCGTAAATCCCATGCCCCGCCTCATGCAATGTTCCATAGAAGCCACTCGGAAAATAATCCGCTTGAAACCGTGTCAAGATACGGCAGTCATCTGGCCCAAGCGTCGTGCAAAACGGATGGCTTGTTTCGTCCAGTCGCCCGCGGTCAAACTGATAACCAATGCGTTCTGCGACCCAGCGACTTGTTTTGCGCTGGAGGTCAATCGGAATTGAGCGGCGCCATGACTTTCCATCCGGTTTATGGTCGGATCCATTGAGTTCTTTGACTAACTGAACGAGCGAATTCCGCAGGCCAGCAAAAACGGTTGTCAGTGATTTGCTATTCGCACCGTCTTCATACTGATCTAGTAAAGCATCGTACAACGTACCATCATCGCGCAGTAACTCGGCCTCTTGCCGCTTCAATGCGAAGATCGTCTGCATGTGTGGCTCGAAATCGCTCCAGCTATTCGCTGCTCGTGCGGCTTCCCAAGCCTGTTGTCCCAGCACAGTCGCTTTCGTGGTCGCCTCCACCAAGTCGACTGGCAATCGGCTATTACGATGGAAATCCTTCAGCAACATTCGAATACAGGCTCCGGTACGACTACTCGGATCACTCATGAGGTCGCTGGTGCTCAGTTGCTGAAGTTGCTCACCAAGCCACAGGTCGGTTAGCCGCCTGTGGATCACGCCGCTTAACAGCGTCGTTTGGTCCGCTCGGTAGCTTCCACCGCGACTAGGTAAATAAGTGCGATCATCCCACTCTAATAAAGCAACTGTCGCTTCCAGCTTGGCAGTATCTGCTACGAAAGCACGGATTTTTTCCCAGGTCTCTTGATGCCCCATTTTGATCCTATTTGATGCTTTGGTGTTGAATATGCACTATCGATCGGCAATATTGCTAGCAACCGCTCGCAAGTTTGCACTTAGTTAATTTGTAATGACGGTCGTCGAGGAGGACTCCTCTGTGCACGGAACCATTCTCCCGTTCTACTTCATTTGTTTCTAGAGGCAAATTGCCCTCGCCACGATGATGGCAATGGAGTAGATGTACATCGTGATAAATCCACTACCACTCGATATGCTTCCTCAACCTGACGAATGGACGTGCGGGCCAACTTGCCTGCACGCCGTGTATCGATATTTCGGCGAGAAGATGGACTTGTCAACAATCATCCATCGCGTTCCCAAGTTGGACGATGGTGGAACTTTGGCCGTGCTGCTCGGTTGCGATGCACTCGCCAACGGCTACGCTGCGCGTATTTATACCTACAACTTAACGGTTTTCGATCCCAGCTGGTTCAACGAAGGGGTCGATCTAGCCGAGAAACTTGAAGATCAAGCCGAATCGAAGCAAGATAAGAAACTCCGGCTAGCCACTCGAGGTTACTTAGAGTTTTTGCGATTGGGCGGACAAGTTCGGATGCAGGATCTCAGTACGACGTTGATCCGAAAGTACTTGGCACGTAACATTCCCCTTCTCACAGGACTCAGTTCCACGTATCTGTATCAAGAGGCACGGGAACTGAACAACCCAAGCCAAGATAAATCGGATATCGCAGGTTATCCTCAAGGGCATTTTGTTGTGCTCCGCGGATACGACAAGGAAACAAAGTTGGTAACCGTAGCTGATCCCTACTCAAAGAATCCTTGGAGCATTAACCTTGACTATCAAGTCTCGCTTGAACGTGTCGTGTGTGCCGTATTGCTCGGCGTACTAACCTACGATGCAAATTTTTTAGTAATTCATCCCAGAAACAGTGCGAACAATCCTCATTATGTTGTTCCACCTATTCCATCACCTACGTAGCCAGGATACGCTCCAGTGCCCGCAGTGGTCGTTGCAAATAGTTCGAAGGATTGGCCGTTTCAGATTCCCAACGTCGACGTAGTTGACGCGAAAACTTATCTGACCAAACCGGAATACAGTGAACTTCGTAATGTTCGCGTATTCAATCTCTGCCGTTCGTACCGCTATCAAACGAACGGTTACTACGTGTCGTTGCTCGCCGAGGCACGAGGGCATCGCCCCTTGCCCCACGTCACGACGGTCCAAGATCTGAAGAGCCAATCGGTCGTCAAGATCGTCGCCGCCGATCTCGACGAGCTGATTCAAACCAGCCTCAAGCGGATCACCACGAACGAGTTTGAACTGAGCATCTACTTCGGTCGCAACATGACCGAGTGTTACCATCGACTGGTGACTGCTCTCTTCAATCAATTTCAAGCACCGTTGTTACGAGCCTCATTCGTTCGTGTAGACGCCGAATCAGAATGGTCGCTTAGGGGGATTCAAGCAATCTCAGCCAGTGAAGTGCCCGAGCGTCATTGGCCATTCGTAATCGAAATGGCGACCAAGTATTTCGAAGGCCAAGCGCCGAAGTCGAGCCGGAAGACGAACTATCGTTTTGATCTTGCGATACTCGTTAACGAAGATGAAGCCGAGCCGCCGTCGGACGAAAAGGCCATAGACCGTTTTTCCAAAGCCGCCGCCTCGCTCGGAATTCGCCCGCAAATCATCGGCCGCGACGATTACGCACGGCTGGCTGAGTTTGATGCGTTGTTCATTCGCGAAACAACCTCTGTCAATCATCACACGTACCGCTTTGCCCAGCGAGCCGCCAGTGAAGGCTTGGTCGTGATGGACGACCCGCTCTCGATCGTCAAATGCAGTAACAAAGTTTACTTGGCTGAATTGATGGCCCGGCAAAAAATTCTAACGCCACGCACTCTTGTCGTTCACAAAGACAATTGGCGAAGCGTGCAAGAACAGCTTGGGATTCCGCTTGTTCTCAAAAAGCCTGATAGCGCGTTTTCAAAAGGTGTGATCAAAGTTGGCACCGACGATGAACTTGAAATGGCCATGAAAGAGATGCTCGCCGATTCCGAGTTGGTCGTAGCTCAGGAATTCTTGCCAACGGCCTTTGATTGGCGAATCGGTATCATCGATCGCCAGCCATTGTTTGCGTGCAAATACTTTATGGCCCCAGCTCACTGGCAGATTATTCAGCAAGAAGAAAAAGGGGACGATCGTTACGGCGACTTTGAATGCATGCCCGTCGAGATAGCTCCGCGCGGAGCCGTGAAGACTGCCCTTAAAGCCGCGAACCTGATCGGCGACGGATTTTACGGTGTGGATATTAAAGAAAGCGAAGGAAAGTTTTACGTCATCGAAGTCAACGATAATCCGAATGCCGATTTTGGAATCGAAGATAAAGTTCTTCGCGACGACCTTTACCTCCGCGTCATGCGCGTCTTCCTCAAGCGGATCGAAATGAAGAAAGCCAATCACTTTGCCTAAGTGGCCTATGCTTCAGTCATGTGAGCCGTCGGCGCTAGTTTTGATGTTGCACTGTTTTTAATGCTGTCAAAAAACTGCTATTGCAATGGAAGGGGGAATTCTCTCATGAATCGTGTTGTACGCAAACCATCACGAGAAGGAACTCCCCCCATGGTTATTGTGCAGGAAAC
>JANODD010000139.1:0-6370 GCA_031412515.1 Planctomycetia bacterium
AACCGCGGGTGAAAGAAGTACTTGACTCAACGTAACTTAGTAACAATCTAAGACCAACGATTTGCGGTCGACAGATTAACGTTGGACCAATTTTTCATCTTGCACGACAACCACTTCGTTCACCCGCGGCTAACGCCGTCGGCTCACTGATTTTCATCCCAAAATTAATGCTGGACAAAGCACTAGTGCTTCAACAAAATTTAAATTTGCCCGGCATCGAGAAGTTATCGAGTACGATCACAAGTACCGCAAATTCTGATTACGAGTAGGAAAAGACGGCTTTTGTGAGCCATCGCGGTCGACGATGGATAGCATTCGCCGAGAAGTATCGCAAATTGCCTTGTATCGGCTGTTTGCAATGGCAAGTTCGCCGAGCCTGCCACCTAGAAAACAACGGTTTTTGACGGTAAAACATGCTCTTTCAGGAACGTTTCTTTCCTCCGAAACAACCCCCTTTTCAACCCGAGGCTGCTGACGCGATGAGCTATTTTACAGACATTAACCGCATCGAATACGAAGGACCGAAGAGCAAAAATCCACTCGCGTTTCGCTGGTATAACCCCGGCGAAATGATCGAAGGTAAGAGCATGAAGGATCATTTGCGGTTCAGCATCGTGTATTGGCACACCATGCGGGGAACAGGCGGCGATCCGTTTGGGCCTGGAACCGCTGTTCGGCCTTGGGACGATGGCTCGAATTCGGTTGATAATGCGCTCAAGCGAGTCGAAGTGGCGTTTGAAATTTTTGAAAAGTTGCAAGCTCCTTTCTATGCGTTCCATGACCGCGATGTGGCTCCAGAAGGGGCAACACTGGCAGAGTCGCACAAGAACTTTGAGACGGTCGCCAAGTCGCTGAAGGAACATCAACAAAAGACAGGCGTCAAACTGCTGTGGGGCACAGCGAACCTGTTCAGCAACCCGCGGTTCATGCACGGGGCGGCGACGAGCTGCAATGTGGATGTGTTTGCCTATGCAGCGGCTCAAGTTAAAAAGTGCCTAGAAGTTACCAAGGAATTGGGCGGCGAGAACTATGTTTTCTGGGGCGGCCGTGAAGGATATCAGAATCTTTATAACACCGACATGAAGCGCGAACTGGACCACTTGGCTCGCTTCTTCCATATGGCTGTCGACTACGCTAAACAGATCGGCTTCACGGGGCCGTTCTTGATCGAGCCAAAACCTAAAGAGCCGACCAAGCATCAATACGACTCGGATGCAGCCGCTTGTTTGAATTTCTTGCGGGCTTACGACTTGATGCCGTACTTTAAGCTGAACCTTGAAACCAACCATGCAACGCTGGCTGGGCATACGATGATGCATGAGCTCGATTACGCGGGCCATCAAGGCGCGTTGGGTTCGATTGATGCCAACACAGGCGATTTGCTATTGGGCTGGGACACTGACCAGTTCCCAACCGACTACTATCTTACTGCACAGTGCATGATGGCGATTCTAAAGCACGGCGGTTTAACGACTGGTGGTGTGAATTTTGATGCCAAGGTTCGCCGCGAGAGCTTTGAACCGATCGATCTGTTTTACGCTCATATCGGCGGAATGGACGCGTTCGCTCGGGGCCTGAAGATTGCCGCAGCGATTCGAGCCGAGGGCGTGTTGGCGGATTTCGTGACTCAGCGTTACAGCAGCTGGGATAGTGAGCTAGGTAAGGAAATCGAAAGCGGCAAGTCTTCGCTGGCTGCGCTTGAAGAATATATGCTGGCCAAGGGTGAAGCAGCACCGAATGCTAGCGGCCGACAAGAGATGCTTGAGAATTTGATCAATCAATATCTGTGAGCAGGCTGTAGGGGTTTAGGCTGTAGGCTGTAGGCTTTGGGGACGCGGGCGTCTCGCGGCGTCTCTCAAACATTGCACAAAAGTGGACCGGTTTTTAGGAGCGCGGGCGTCCCCGCCCGCTGAACCCGCCGGTTGACTTGGGCGACATTAATGAATTGGGACTTTGTCTACACAGCGAAAGCGACACTTATGGTAGCGAGACAGCAAGTCCCGTAGCGGGCGAGGACGCCCGCGCTCCGAAACCACTCAACCGTTTTAGCAAGGCCCAAAGAAATGCAAAGCATATCGTGCTAATGTAAGTGACATTGGGCGTCTCGCCCGCAGAACATGCGCGTTGACTAAACTATTAGAATTTAGGCGGTTGGACTATGCGGCGAGCGAGTCGAATTGGAATTAGAATCACTTGTTGCCGTGTGCGGACGGGGACGTCCGCGGTCCGAAGGGCTAGACAGGTCTGGGGTTTGAAGAACTCAGGTGAAAAAGGACTGGTAAGTAAATGCAAAACAGCCGTTGGTTGGCACTTGTTGTGTGTGCGATCGTTTCGCTGGTGGCTCATGCCGATGAAGCACAGATAAGTGAGCTGCAATCGAAGGAACTCACGTCGATTGAAGGTGCAGTGGTTTCGTTTAAGGATGCGAAACTGCGTGTGTACTGTGTGCTGGGGACAGAGTGCCCAGTGTCGCGGTTCTATGCAGCACGGCTGGATGAGCTTTCGAAGCAGTATGCCAAAGACGGGGTCCGCTTCGTAGGTATTCATTCAAATATGCACGATTCGGAAGCGGATGTGCAGAAGTTCGTAAGAGAACTCGGCGTTGCGTTTCCGCAAGTTCACGACGCAAAGCAAGCCATTGCAAGACAGCTCAAGGCGACGCGTGTGCCGGAAGTCTTCTTGATCGACGCGTCAGGCAAATTGCGCTACAGCGGTCGAGTCGATGACCAGTACGCGCCGGGCGTAAAACGCTCGACGGCGAACACCAATCATTTGCAAATCGCCATTGACGCTGTTCTGGCTGGAAGAGAACCATCAGAATCGCGAGCCGAACCGGTGGGGTGTTTGATCACTTTCGAGAAGGAGACGTCGACCGTTCCAACGACAGATGTGACTTACTGCAAGACCATCGCACCGCTGTTCAATGAACATTGCGTAGAGTGCCATCGCACTGGTGAGATCGGGACGTTTGATATCACGGACTATGATGAAGTTCGCGGTTGGTCGGAGATGATTGTTGAAGTGGTGGAACAAAAACGCATGCCACCTTGGCACGCAGATCCAAAGTTCGGCGCGTTCAAGAACGAGCGACACATGCCGGACAGCGCGCTCGCAGTCTTGAAAGAGTGGGTCAAAGCGGGAACGCCTTATGGTGACAAAGCGGATTTGCCGCCGGCGCCCAAGTTCATTGATGGTTGGCGATTGGCTAAAGAACCTGAGTTAATCGTCGCGATGCGCGATAAACCGTTTACGATTCCTGCGAGCGGTTCAGTGGATTACCAGTACTTTGTCGTGGACCCAAAGATTACCGAAGACCGTTGGGTTTCATCCGCTCAAATTGTGCCCGGCAATCCATCGGTGGTGCATCACGCGATTGTGTTTGTGCGGCCACCGGATGGAGTCGATTTCGCTGGGATCGGTTGGTTGACGGCTTATGTGCCTGGACAACGAGCAACGATTTTCCCACCGGGTTTTTCCAGAAAAATACCGGCCGGCTCGAAGCTCGTGTTTCAAATGCACTACACTCCGAACGGACAAGAACAAAAGGACGCAACGCAGATCGGGATGACGTTTATGGATGCCAGCCAAGTGACGCATGAAGTGTCCACGATTGTTGGTATCGATCAAGAATTCGAAATACCGCCCGGCGAATCGAATCACGTGGTCAGGTCCAGTGTCAAGCGTTTGCCACAGGACGGTGTCTTGCTGGCCGTTTCTCCACATATGCATTTGCGCGGCAAGTCGTTCGAAATGGTCGCTGTGGCGGGTCGCAATTCTGCGTCGGAAGATCGCAGCACGGTGTTGAAAGTCCCGCACTACGATTTCAACTGGCAGCATACTTACGAGTTTGCCGAACCGCTGCGCTTCAGCGACTTGAAGTCGCTTGAGTTAATGACGACCTTTGATAACTCGAAAGGCAATCCTTTCAATCCGGCTCCGGAAGAATATGTGGTGTGGGGCGATCAAACTTGGGAAGAGATGTCGGTAGCATTTTTGGAAGTTGCGAAGCCAGTCAAAAAAGAATCCGGTGAACATTCCCCGACTAAAGACGCTGCTGTCGTTCAATCAGCTATTAATGAATTGAATGAACCAACCCCAGGGCAACTCGAGTACGCTGATAATTTCTTGGCAAAGTTCGATGCAAACAAGGATGGGTCGGTTATCGTAGCTGAAGTTCCTCGGATTATCAAAGATCGTTCATTTGATCAAATCGATGCGGATGATAACGGCTCGATTACTCGCGATGAGTTGATTGCTGCGGCAAGGACGAAACGTGGAAAGTAGTTCGCCTCAGTCATGGATCTCTCGCACGTTTGCAAGCATCGTTGACCATCCGCGATTGTGCACGTTGGCGCTCGCGACGATTATTGGCTTGGCGATTGGTGGTTACTATCGACCTACTTGGCCGCAAGATTTGTGGCGTGGCTTGAGACCTGCTGAAGTTGTCAAAGAAGAAGCGAACAAAAAAGCTAACGCCAGGCGTCAGACGCCGGCGATGAACGTCGAACGCAATTCCCTAGGGCGAGCCCAAGCATTCTTAGTCGTTCAATCGGAGCAGTTCTTTAGTCGCGATGGTGCGGCAGCGATTCGCGACATCGTCGATACCCTCGAACAGCAGGATACGATCGCCAGCGTGCAGTGGCTCGATCAAGCGCCTCCGCTGAATATCTTCGGACTATCCGAGCCGATCTTGCCGCGTGGACAAGCTTCGCCGCAACGTTTTGCGATCGCTAAAGAGAAAGCGCTGAAGCATCCGTTGGTCGTTGGTATGTTCTTGTCAAAAGATGCGAACACGTTACTGATTGGGATCAATTTCAACTGGATCTTTGTTGACGAAGATGCAGATTGCACGACGCATGTGATCGACGTTGCCAAAGCAACGCTCGCCAAGCATCCGGGCGTTGCGATGACATTTGCCATGACCGGGGGCGTGCCGCTTCGCCTGGCGATGCTTGAGAACCAAGCTTCGAATGTATACACGTTTCAGTTGATCGGATACGGGATGATTCTAGGGATGGCCGTCATTCTGTTTCGCGGTTTCACAGTCGTCATGGTGGTTGCGGCCGCGCCGGCGCTGGGTGTGTTTCTATCGCTTGGGTTTTTGCGGTACTTTGGTTGGGAAGATAATCCGTTCAGCCAAGTGATTTTGCCGGTACTGCTCAGCTTAGTGGGCTTTGCAGACGGTGTGCACATGATGGTCTACATTCGTCAGTGCTTGACCGATGGGCAGTCGCCTAAGCAGGCATGCAGGAATGCGTTGGCGACCGTGGGCGTAGCGTGTAGTTTGACGACGATCACCACTTCGATTGGGATGGGGTCGCTGGGGTTTTCGCGCAGTGAAGTGGTCCGCGAGTTTGCTTACTCATGCGTGCTAGGTTCGACAACGATTCTGATTGCGGTCTTGTTGGTCATTCCGCTTGCGTGTTGCACTGGCTTGGGCCGACGGTTGGCCCAGGGGGCTGATCGAGGACTTGTCGATCGCTATTTGCAGCACGTCGGTGAACCGGTCATGGCGGTCGCTCGATACTCAAGATTCGTCGCTTACTTTGCGATATTTTTGTTGGTCGCGCTAGCGGCGATGACTTTCCAGTTGCGACCTGATGACCGCCAGTCGAATGCGCTGCCCAGCGGCAGCGAGGCTCAGCGGGCGCTCGCAGGGCTTGATAACACCATGGGTGGTTTGGAAGTTAGTTCTATCCGTTTAAGTTGGCGTGAAGAAAACGCCGACCCGCAGATGGTTGCGACCGTGATTGATGAAGTGGATAAACTTTTGGATCAAGAACCGATGCTCGCGCACCCGCTGTCGCTTTGCAAGCTGCTCGCCGCTTTGCCAGGTGAGGAATCGGCGGTCGACAAGATGCCGATGGCCGAGTTGTTGCCCCCGCCGTTGAAGCTGGCTTTGTACGATCCCGACAATCGCCAGGCTGTCGTGAACTTTCGAGTTAAGGATCTGGGAACGGCAAAGTACAAGCCGACATTTGAACGAGTTGAGGCTGGACTGAAGCGAATTGAGCAACAGCATGCGGGTTTTGCTTGCGAAATGGAGGGTGGCCCGATACGCCGCTGGCGAACGTTGTACAAAATCGTGTCGGATCTAGCGATGAGCCTAGGGACGGCATCGATTGAGATTTTGATTGTGATGGGGATTGCGTTTCGTTCGTTGAAGCTGGGGTTGATTGCGATTGTTCCAAACATGGTTCCACTGGCAGCGGCCGGAACGTTTATGGCGATCTTTGGTTGGCCGCTTGATATCGTGAGTGTTTGTTCGTTCACAATCTGCTTGGGAATTGCCGTCGATGACACGATTCACTTCTTGTCGCGCTATCGTGAAGAACAACTGCACCAACCGGACAGAAGGCTGGCGCTTCAG
>JANODD010000140.1:0-34616 GCA_031412515.1 Planctomycetia bacterium
ATTTTATTCTGGTTTATTTTCCAAATTTCTCGGTGATCACCACCGTTTTTAGTGGGTGTATTTGTGAGTTTGTGGATTATTTCGAACTTAAAAGGCCGGGCGTTCGCCGGTGCTTGTTGGTTTGCTTTTTGTGGTCGAAACCGAACTCGCACGGGCGACGGCCAGGCGTTTTACGTTCGAACTTAGCCTCAAAGTCACAATTCCACCGAGTAAACTCGGTGGTGATCAGCGAGAAGTGTCGAATTTCAGCCTGAATAAATGCTCTGTCAGCGCAGCCAAACGTGGTGCAAATCCAACACTTAATTCGGATCCACTTTAGCCACAATTTTATTCGCTTCGATCAACGCAGCTTCTTTTACTGACTCAAGCGTAACTGGCGCGCCGCCGTGATCGAGGCTGACGTCGGCGGCTTCCATGAAGGTAAACATTTCAATGGTCTCTTCAGGTGTTACCGGAGCTTCACCACCGGCAAAGAAGTCGAGTATCCGCATCACCAGCGGCGCGTAACCATCGTACTTGCCGCCTACTTCGACTGACTTCGATCCAAAAACGACCAAGCCATAATCGGCTTTTCCATCGCGGATGCCGCGGAACGTTCCAATGCGGCCGTCACCCCAAGTCCCAGCCACAAAATCGGTTCCGTCAGTGTGTATCCGTGTCACCGACTTGCAACCTGTTCCCATAGCTGTGTACAGCGTCTCAACTCCATGGACACCATACCAGTACAGATCCGTATGCGTCGCTTCCAGTGAACACGGGCCCCAGCTTGCCGCTCCCTTAACTTGCCCTTTTAGTGCCGGATCCTCACGCCAACGAATCGTACCCGCGCTGAACCTCAATGAAGAACTACTGAACCACTTGCCTTTATACTTCTTGGCGAGCAGATCGATTGCGAGTGCGTTGGCTAAGTTTCCCGCCAGCGGTTTGTCAATAAAGACCGGTTTGCCCGCACGGAAAATTGGCAATACTTGTTCAAGGTGCTTACGACCATCGACGCTTTCAAGAAGCACCGCGTCGACTTTGGTCAAAAGAGTGTCGACCGAATCGACGATCTCGATTCCCATGCCTTTTAGGTCCTGAGTATATCCTGCTACGCGATCACGGCTGGTCGGCAGGTCGTCACTGCCGCCAGGATACGCCGCAACAACTTGCATTTCCGCCAGCTTGCCTTTGCCCGCTGGATCATTGATCAACTTAGAAAATGCTGGCACGTGGGAAGTATCCAGTCCAATTATACCTAGTCGCATTTGTTTTACCTCCTGTGCTTGCAACGAAGAACAAACAACTGCACCGAACCCAAGCACACAAGCCAACAGTTTCAATTTCATATTCTGCCTTTCAAAAGTGGCGTATGCTTCCAGCTTGCGATTGCTGCTGAAAACTTACGATTGCTGACCTAACAACGTTTACTACAACTAACGCTTTCTACAATACCACCGGCAGCCGAGTTATCTATCAAGGTCTATGGTAAGCGGAATGGTCCCTAACACATTCGGCAAGCAGGATGCATACCTCACTTAGCTCCCATCGCTGAGCGGCTGGGAACTTCTGAGATACGCGAAAAGATCACGAATCTGTTGCTCGCTCAAGTTATCCAATAAACCTTCGGGCATGAGCGATTGCGGCTGTGGCTTCATCGACTCGATCCGAGTTCGCTCGATTGTATAAGATAGTCCATCGACGGCTCGCAAGGTTACTTGATCTGGGGAATCTTGTTCGATAAAACCGGTAAGCAATTGGCCGGAATCGGTGAGCAATGCGTAGCTCTGATAGCCCTCTCTGACTTCAAGGCTGGGACCAACAATGTTCAATGTCAAAGCAGCTAGTTGGTCGCGCTGATAACCGGTAAGGCTCGGTCCGATTTGACCGCCACCGTCGAACAAGGTATGACACCGGCCGCAAGATTGCATGTAAAGCTTCTTACCGGCATAAGGATCTCCATTACCGCCTTCAATGGTCGCAACAATTTTGGACACGGCCAATTTCGCTTTGGGCAAATCCATCGTCCCACTGACTGGATAGATCTTGGCAAGACGATCGAGCAACCCTGTGTCACTGTGTAGTCGCATGCTGCGGATTACTTCCAATGGTACATCCGTCGCACCGACTTGCTGCTCTTCAACGGCTGTGACCCAAGCCCCAGTCCAGTCAGCTCGCGAAGCCAGCAGTGCTCCCACTGCCAATCGCGTTTCTTTTGACATGGTAGCCCACTGCGACAAAAGCGACTCTGCAATTTTGCCTTGCCCCAACGCTAGTGCTGCGACCGCCGATGACTTGATCGCTTGGACCTTGTCTTTAGCGATCAAACGCAAGAGCGCTGCCGTCATCTGTTCGGCAGTCTTCGAATCCTCTGAACGCAGTTGTCCTAAGATCTGAAGTAATTGGACTCGCTCGGCTTGAGGTTGTTTGCTGTCAGTGACCGCGGTAATCGCCTGTTCAAAAGCCGCTTTGTCACCATGTCGTAAACGCAGCGCCAGAGAAGGCGCGCCGAGTTCGATCAAACTGTCGAGTACTGCGTCTGGAACTGAGGCCAAAGTGCGACCTTCAAACGCTTCTTCAAAGCCAGTACTAAGCGGAGGCACCGCCCGAGCCCGTCGCTCTGAAGGCAAGTTCTTTACAAGTCGCAACAAACTTGCAAGATTTGACATGGCCGCTCGGCCGCCTTTCAATGCCCAGCGTTTTACCAACTTCGGCGCAATCTGTGAGACGAACAATTCTCGATCCCAAAGCGAATCACGCGTCAAAAGATTTTGCTCGACGTTCGAATAATCGTCCGCATGCTTTTCGACCGCCCACCAAATCAAATGCGGCAAGTGCAAATCATCCTGCGGAAGTTCGCGGTCCAAAAGCGTCGCAACAAGTTTTGTTGACATCTCGGCAGGCAAGCGTTTTGCCGAACAAGCGATTTGACTGAGCACTTGGGAATCTTGCTCATGAGCGGCCAGTGCCAACAACACTGCTAATGTTTGTAATTCTACACGCTGGTCATCGCAAACCAGTCTCACTGTCCAAGCTCTCACATCGGCTGAAACGTGATTCGTAAGCGACTTCAGTTCGGCCGCCGACTGCTTGTCCGAGCGATAGGGAATGGTGTCAGCGACCCAGCCGCACAGGTGCATCGTCCATAAGGCTTCGAGGGCTGCTTGACCTTCTGTATGCAACAGTTTGTTCAGCGGTTCGCGAGCAGCACTTCGGAGCGGATGTTGTGATATCAGCTGCCGCGCGTGGGCTCGTTGCCAACGATACGGATGCTTGAGTCGCTCGAGCAACCATCCGAGCGCTCCTGCGTCTTGGCCGCGGGCTTTCTTCGATTCCCACTCTGCACCTGACGAAGTTCCTGCGACGCGATAGATTCGACCATGATCTTTGTCGAGCTTGCCGACGTGCGCATAAAGATGAGCGACTTGAAAATCGTACCAATCACAGACGTAGGCTGCCCCATCGGGACCGTCCGCAATCGCAACTGGACGAAACCATTTGTCCGTGGTCTTCAGCGATATACCAAGATCTTCAGTCCGATAAGTCGAACCGCGCGGGATCAATTGTGTATTGACCAACGTCCCGTGCAGTGGATCTACGCACAGCAGCGAGTCCCGCATTTGTGCTTCCAGGCTAGTGCCTTTTGCCGCCAACATCGTATGCGTAAAACGCTGAATCGGATCGTGTTCCATCGGCATCAAGTAACCGAACGAATAGGGATTCGACAAGCTGCCGTGTTTGGAAAAACCCTTGCGAAAATAGCCCCCTTGAACGTAATGAAAACCGCGAGTGTCGCCACCGTTGTGCCCTGAAAATACACGACCTGAGTCATCGAAGGCGACACCAAACGAATTGCCGCCACCCTCGGCGAACACTTCATACTTTCGCAACTCTGGATGGTAGCGCCAAATCAACTGCCCCAGACTCTTTTGCGGTGGATCACTGGAACCATAATTTGAAACCGCTGCCGAAACGGTACTTCCCTGCGCCGCATACAACCAGCCGTCCGGTCCCATGCACAAACTATTGACTACCGAATGCGTGTCTTCAAGTCCGAATCCTTGCAAATGAACTTCAGGCGGCCCGTCGGCTTTTAAATCGCCATTGGCATCTGGATAGAACAGCAGATACGGTGGCTGTAATATCCAGGCGCCGCGCGATGTCGGGACAATCGATGTTGCAATATTCAAGCCCGAAACAAAATCACCGACCTCTTTGTAACCGCCACTATCACCCTGTTTTTCAAAGAGCGTAATCCGGTCGGCACCTGGAACATCTTGTCCTGGCGGTTTGGGCATTCGGTCGTAGACGATCCGCCAAAAATTATCGCGGCTTAACTGTTTAATGCCTGCTGGTTTGGGATACTGCAAGTACTGCACAACCCACATGCGTCCATAGACGTCAAACGTTGCAAACAGAGGCTGCCGAACGGTCGGCTCGGCCAACAGCTCAGTTATCGTCAATCCATTACTTGTCACAAACTGCTTCAGGGATTCAGCTGGCGCGAGCGCTGGACCATCAGGCTGATCTTCTTTTTGCTGAGCCAAGCTTGGTAATGAAGTGAGTGTTATTGCAAAGAGCCAACCAATCAGAGTCGAGGCGCGAACGAACATCAAGTTAACTCCGTCATTGGGCTAGCTGTCAGAGGCGGGAAGTGTCGAATTTGGCGGGAACGATTAGTGTAACATCAAGCGACCGGATTCACTAATTTCAATGTCACAATTGGCGAGGAACGTGAGAAAACTGGCGTAACGGTGACATTTCTACCGCATCCGGTTTCTCACGAAACCAGCTACTTCTGGTTTAAGCAGAGCTTGATGGACTGGAGAGTTTCAATAGGGTTAGCGCTACGATGAATTGCAGAACTCAAGGCGACGCGAGTGCATCCAACTTGTAGGACTTGGTCCAAGTTGTTGGAGTCGATTCCGCCGATGGCGAACGCGGGGATAGAGATTTGCTTCGCAACCTGGCTTAAGAACTGCGTTCCGGGAAACGCGTCGAAGCATTTTGTTTGAGATGGAAATGTGGGACCGCAGCCGATGTAGTCGGCGCCAGCTTCCTCAGCTTCAACGGCTTGTTCGATCGAATGTGTCGAAAGGCCGATCCACAAATCAGGACCAGCAATGCGTCTTGCGTCGGCATAGGCCATATCCTCTTGACCAAGATGTACACCGGCTGCACCACTTGCCAGGGCCACGTCGACCCGGTCATTAATGATCAGCTTTGAGTTGGTCTTTGCAAGTGCATGAGTCGCAGCGCGTGCATAGGCAACCAAGCGACCACCCTCGCAAGCTTTGTCTCGCAACTGCAGCAAGTCAACACCAGCATCCACAAACTCACGTACAGCGATTGCGAATGGATCAATCGGCAAGGAACAATCTATCAGCAAATATAGATTGGCTGATTTTGGAATGTTCTCGCGACGCAATCGCAATTCAAGCTGCGCCAGAACATCATAGGCTTTGTAACGAAGGGCTTTGAAATCTGCTCCAATTGACACCTCGACCAACTTGGAAAACTCTTCCAAGCACCGAAGCGATTGGCCAACGCGTTCACAAGCGGCACTGACGATAGCTTGCCAGCCCGCGCGATCGCTCTCAGTGTCCGTTGTGTGCCCCGTTCCCGCGTCGGTCTCAGTACTTCGAGCCGCCAGACGCTGCGATCGATCAAGCTTTGCAATGGCTGCCGCCAAATCGTGCCGAAGCGTTTTAGCCCAAAGGGAAGCGACTGAATCTTCACGAATCAGTCGGGCGACATCCTCGATAGTTCGCAAGCCCTCGGATGCCCGGTTTGCATTGACATCTAGTATTCGCCAAATATGTGCGTTGGTCACTGAATTCATTTTCTAAAAATCAAATGTTTCGGATCATAACTGCCAGTGGCTATGAAGCGAACCTCACAGGTTCAATTATTTGGTCGCAAAAATTAGCTGCATTTGCAAGTGAGCAGGTTCTTTGTGCTACGATGGACCGGAAGTTTTAACGGGTCTTACAGTATCTTGCGTATGTGGGTGCTTTATGAAACGAACTACTCGAGCAGTATTTTTTGTTTTGGTCATGCTTTCCGGAATGACGGATAGCAATCTGATAGCGGACACAGGTTGGCTTGACAACAACCCAACGGCGATTTGGTCGCGACCACCAGGATTTTACAAGGTCGACGATGGCTGGATTGGAATTATCCACGTGAAGTCTTCTGTCGAGAGTGTTCGTTTGGCCGGCGATTTCACCGACTGGAAAGATCATGCAGTTGAACTGACAAAAACGCCGGACGGGAAATTTTGGTGGTTAAAAGCAAAGGACTCTGCATTTGTTCGGCCGCCAAAACCGGGCGACAAATATAAGTTCATACTCAAGCAAGGTGGCAACGACAAATGGACCCAAGACCCCGCAGCACGTCGCGTGGAGAACTCAGGGCTTGAGAGCAATTCGATTGTCACCGTCAGCAGCGACTACGTTTGGCACGACGCTGCTTGGACTCGGCCGGAATGGTACCAACACTCAATTTATCAAGTCCATCCGCTGAGGTTTACCAGTCGAAATAAAGATAACGCCGGAACAACGTTACCGCCACTCCGCCAGATTCGTGAAGAGCTAAACAACGATGGCAAAAATGACTATCTAAATAAAGTCGGAACGACTGCCGTACAACTGCTGCCTGTGAACGAGTTCGCGGGTGATATTAGCTGGGGTTATAATCCTTCTTTCTTTTATGCGATCGAATCCTCATACGGATCTCCCGATGACTTAAAATCGCTTGTTGACACCGCTCATCAAAACGGCACCGCAGTCATATTGGACTTGGTTTATAACCACGGCGGAACGGGTGACAATGTCCTTTGGGATATTGCGCAGGACAATCTTCATTCCGGTACCTATTACGACGGTGATACAGTTTGGGGAGCAATGATTAATTTTGACAATGACGTAGCACGACATTTCTTTGTCCAGAACATCGCGTATCTTGCTAAGGAATATCACATCGATGGCTTTCGATTCGATTTTACTCGACCGATTCATGATGAAAACGATTCGAATATAAAGGAACGAGGAACGGGTGGGGGCTGGAATTTCCTGAGAGAAGTTCGAGAGAAAGTGAAAGCGGTTCATCCCGGGATTATTTTGATTGCTGAAGAATTGCCCAACACTTGGTACGTAACTCGTGAAGTCATCGATTCTAGCTTTGGCGGCGATTCCCACGGTCCGTTCGATTCCCAGTGGTGTGATCCGTTCCACGATCGCTTTAAAGCAGTCTTAACTGGCCAGCATCTGAACAATCTTTACGATGCCTTTACTGAATTTGGCGATAGCTGGCAGGATGGACTGATCTATTCAGAATCGCACGATGAAGTTGGCAATACTGACGATCGAATTGCCCGCAGAGCTCGCGATGGTAAGGGTTGGGAGATGTGCCAGATTGCTGCAGCAGGTACGTTGCTTGGCCGTGGGGTACCCATGATTTTCATGGGGCAAGAAGCTGGCGAGTCGATGCAATTCGGTCAAGACGATGGAAAGTTAGGAGCTTACAATCCAGGAACCGGCCACACTTGGTGGGACGACCGATTGGACCTGCAAGCCTACGAGACCGACACTGGGCGAAAGAAGGTCCGAGATTGGTATCGCAAAGTACTGGATATTCGCAAAGCGGATATGCAGACTCTTGCAAACTCGTCGATCGAAATCAAGCATATTCATGATAAGAACGGCGTGGCGGCTTTTACGCGAGGCAATGGCCAGTACTTGGTGATTTTGAATTTCAAGCAGAACAGCTGGGAAAGTTACAACGTCGGCGTCAGCGGAAGATATCGAGAAATTGCAAACACAAGTTGGCCTGCCTTCAATTTAGGAGGCTATGCAGAACGTAGTCGCCAAGGCGATCAAGCTCGCGATATTTCCGAGGTGCCTGTCCCTGCCTACGGTGCTGTTATCTTAAAACGCGAGTAAAAATCATTCCGAGCTGAATTTTACTTCGACATGGATGCAGCAATCTGCTTTTGGAAATCGTCAAACAGATACTGGCTATCGTGTGGGCCGGCGGATGCTTCGGGGTGATACTGAACGCTGAATGCACTCGCCTCGCGATGGCTAACACCGGCGATAGTGTCATCGTTGAGATTACGATGAGTGATTCGGAGTGAGCTTGGTAGCGAAGCTTCGTCGACCGCAAAGCCATGATTCTGGCAAGTGATTTCGATGCGGCCAGTGTCTGTGTTCAACACTGGCTGATTGGCACCACGATGTCCGAATTTCATTTTGAATGTCTTGGCACCACACGCCAGACTCAGCAATTGATGACCGAGGCAAATACCAAACATCGGACGCTTGCCAACCAGTTCACGAATCGTGCTAATTGCATAAGTCAGCGGTTCTGGATCGCCTGGCCCATTGGAGAGAAAAATCCCGTCCGGCTTTTGATTCATCACTTCGGCTGCGGTGGCGGTTCCTGGCAAAATCGTGACTCGGTGTCCGCGATCAAATAAATGCCGTGCGATGTTCCACTTCATGCCGAAGTCGAGACAAACAACGTGTGGTTTCGCCTGGCTCTCTTTAACACTGCCCGAGCGATTGGCTTCGACGCGGTAAAGTGCCTCGTTCCACTGGCGAGCCCGTTCTGGAATGACTTCGCGGACCAAATCGCGGCCAACCAAGCTTGGACTATTCTGAGCTTTTTTAACAAGCGAAACCGGGTCTATATCCGCTGACGAAATGATGCCTTTGAGGGCTCCTTGGCTGCGAATCAGCCGCACGAGGGCTCGCGTGTCGATTCCTGCTAGGGCAACGATATTGTGTTGCTGCAGGTAGTCGGTTAGGCCTCCGCTGGAGCGATAGTTGCTATGCAAGCGGCTTTCAGCGCGAACGATAAAGCCAGCTACGTGTGGTCGATCGCTTTCGACATCGACTTCATTGACTCCGTAGTTCCCAATCTCGGTGTAAGTCATCGTGACAATTTGGCCGCGATAACTTGGATCGGTCAGGATTTCTTGGTAGCCAGTCATGGACGTGTTGAAAACAACTTCTCCCGTCGTTTCACCAGCAGCCCCAATGGAAATACCTTTGAAAACGGAGCCGTCTTCAAGCGCCAAGTAAGCAGGTTGCGTCGAGCGAGACAACTTCACGAGAACTCCAAGCCTAAAATTGCGTTTCCGAACCAAAATTTCGGCTAGTTTAAGCTAGGAAGCGTTTTTCGAATAGGACCCAGAATGGCACGTTTCTGTGCTTTCGCGGGCTATCTGTGCTTTCGCGGGCTATTTGAACGGATCATCTCCAAAGCCGTCCGCTGCCCCAAAGCTATCGCCAAAACCGTCACCACCATCGACCGGGCCTGCAGCGGTATCCTGCCCCATTTGCATTGGCTGCATAGACTGTGAAGCGGCCTTTACTCGCGTCTTTTTCTCGCGAACGCCCGCAATAATCGTTGCCACGATCATGCTAAGCATTGCTAAAATCCACAAGACGGTCCAGGCAATTGGAGGCATTTTTTGAGACTCAGAATGTAAATGGATGCTTACGCTGAAAACGTCGCTAAGCGTTCTAGACTAGTTCATAACCGTAGAGAGTTCAACCATTTGGCGACTTTTCGTAGCTTGGGACCATTGTCCCGAGCGTTAAGAACCCGATGGGCCGGAAACCATCCGGTTCGTTAATTAAGTCCCGGAAAACAAACGGACGGGACAAAAGGTCCCATCCTACGAGTCAAACTTTTCCGCATATACCGATGGTGCGATTGACTCTTCGTTTTAAGCCACTTGTAAGGCCGCCTAAACGCCTCTCCTCCCCTTTAATACGATCGGGTGAGCATGATTTTTCCGGTCGTATCGAACAAGCGAGTTGTCGGCAATATGCAGCCGCCCGCAAAAACACTTGGTTCATCGTGCAGTACTGTCGATGCTAGGAGTGAAACGTAAATCGTCGAGTTGGTCCGCTATACCATGCGGTTCAACTGACCGCACTATCGAGATCGCAGGTGAATGGATTTACCTGGCTCCGGTTGCGGCGCCAGATACTCAGGGATGAGCAAAATGTTTGCAAAGATATCATGGACTGGTATTGTTACAGCCCAAGGAATAACCGGGCAACTCTGTTGTTTGCTGGTTGCCAGTTCCATTGGATGTGCGACCGGCGCTGGGTTACAAGACACTCAATATTGCTTGTCGCAAAAAACTCGGGCTGAGATCTCTTGGCTGACATGTAATGACTGGCAAGAGCGATGGAATCTCGGTAGCGATTACGGTGCTGGATATAAGAAAGGCTACTACGACGCGTCGACAGGTCGTGGATGTAAACTGCCCGCAACGCCACCTCCTTGCTACTGGAGCACCAAGTATCAATCGTGCGAGGGCCAGCAGGCGATCGCAAGTTGGTACCGTGGCTATCAGTGCGGCGCAGCAGCGGCACAAGGTGAAGGATTCCCATCTTTCAACGATGTACCGACTGGCCCTTGTGCCCCTTCATTGAACAATACCGGCTGCCAAGGTTGCTACTCGCCAGATAACTGCCCCTGCAACGAGCCTTCTCGATCCTTCCCCGTCGAAGTAGGTGAAAACGAACATCAATTCCACGCCGGCCTGTTTGGCCAGTATGGAAGCGCTCTGGTGCCCCAGCCGCCATCTTACGCTTCACGCAACGACGCAGCGCCGGATGCTCCAGAGACAACTGAACCTAAGTCGGCTTCGGACACAGACGGAACGAATTCTGACAAAGAGTGAGATTCGATATCCTGCCAGAAAACTAGATTAGGCTTTAGCAAGTACGGATACTCTAAAGCAGAACTTTTTGACTCAAAATTCGACACCAAGGAAGGTGTATAGTGAAACTTTTTAACTCACTCCATGGCGCAGTTGGCTTTGCAACGCTCGCTTTAACAACATTCAGCGGTTGCATTACCTTTACCAAGCATGCGATTCCTGCCAGCCGATTACCCAATCAGTTTGCAGCACCTTCCCGAGGCGATTTGCAACCGATCAATTTTGCGATCCTCGCCAGCAATAAAGCTAAAGAGCATGTGCTCGATAGCGGAGATGTGATCGCTGTAACCATCCAAGGTGTTTTTCCTAAAGACTCTGCCGAGGCTCCGCCATTCATCTCGAGCGCACAAGTATCCATTGCACGCGAATACTATCCGCCCAATGGATCAGTGAATTCACCCAGCGTTGGTTTGCCTGTCCATGTTCAAGACAACGGCTTTGTTCATTTGCCGCTGATCGCTCCGATTCAGGCTCGCGGACTAACGCTGCTGGAATTGGCTGAAAAGATCCGCGTGTCTTATATCGACAATGAAGTCATCAAAGAAGACAAAGACCAAGTCAATGTCAGCTTGTTTCGAAGCCGCGTGAACCGAGTGCTCGTACTTCGAGAAGATGTGCCATCGCCAGTGATCGGTGTAGCCATTAAAGGCCAAGTGATCCAAAGCAAGCGAGGCACTGCCGAAGTCATCGACCTGCCTGTTTACGAAAGCGATATACTGCACGCTCTTGCATCCAGCGGTGGATTGCCCGGTGTGGACGCTTACAACGAAGTTTGGGTGCTTCGTAAGAGCACTCTTGAACCTCACGCCGTTGTAAACATCAAGTCCAAGATCGACGGCGGCGACGAGCCTGAACAAGTAATCACGCAATTACCAGCACACCTCGATGCGATTCGAATTCCGCTCAAGCTTTGTCCTGATCAACCGATTCCGTTCACACCAGAAGATGTTCTGCTGCAAGACGGTGACGTAGTCTATATCCAACCACGTCGCGACGAATACTTCTACACAGGTGGGCTTCTATCCGGTGGACAGATTCCAATGCCACGCGATGAAGATCTGGACGTGCTCGAAGCTGTTTCGCTGGCTAGTGGATCGATCGGTGGTCTAGGTGGTACCTCATCGGTAGCAGTTCTCCGAGCGGGTGCAGGTGTTGGTAACATCATTCCTCCTACTCGAGTACTCATCCTCCGCAAGCTACCCAACGGTGACCAACTGCCAATCCGCGTCGATCTTGCCAAGGCAATGACTGACCCAACTGAACGGATTCGCATCCACGCCGGTGACTTTATCATGCTGTACTACAAGCCCTCCGAAATCACAGGCAACGCAGTACTTAACTTCTTCAACTTCAACGTAGCGATTCGAGGCCGAAACTAGTAGCAATAAGTTTAAGTAACTAACGGTTTGCTCAAAACGCCCGATTTCAAAAAGTCGGGCGTTTCTCGTTTTCGTGTGCCACCGGCTATCCCAATTGCATCCGGAACCCGGATGCAATTGGGAAAGGCCAGTGAACCGGAGCACGTAAGCTTGCTTTCCGTGCGTATTCCAAACACCAATTGACAGGGTTTCGTTACACTGGCCTTGCTTTGCCCAATAGCTAAATCGCTATTGGCAAAGCAAGCCAGTAGCACACAATACCAAAATGCGCAAAATCAAACCTGGTGCCTTGCAGCTAACAACACACTTAGTCACTCTGCGAAACCGTCCATGAATCGAATCAAACGCGGTGCGTTTCTAACTATGGACAGCCTTGCAGGCTTCTTCTGTTCGGATTCGCTGACCTACGAACCACTCTCGAAACTTGGGTGGACAATTGACGAAATATCCTGGATGCGCCAAGACATTCGTTGGGATGACTACGATCTAGTCGTCATACGCTCTCCATGGGATTACTCCAATCACCCGCAAGCTTTCCTGCAAGCGATCGAACAGATCGATCGTTCCAGTGCACCGCTGGCCAATCCACTGAACATCGTTCGCTGGAATCTAGACAAGGGTTACCTTCGCGAACTTGAAGCTCGAGGTATTCCGATCGTCCCCACGCTTTGGTTGCCCAGTCTGAAGCCAAACGATCTCGGCGCTGCCTTCGAACATTTTGCATGTACCGAAATCGTTGTGAAGCCAACCATTGGCGCGGGCGCTGGCGATACGTTTCGACTTACTCGCAATGAAGCAGCAACTTCGACTCAGCGTGCTTTACAGGCGTTCGAATCTCGCCCCGTCATGGTACAGCCGTTCTTGGACGCGATCATTGAACAGGGCGAGTATTCTTTGTTCTACTTCAATGGCGAATACAGTCACTGCATCCTGAAGTTGCCTAAGCCTGGCGACTTCCGGGTTCAAGAGGAACATGGTGGATTAATCAGCAGTTGTCTTGCGCCGCCGAGGCTGCTGGAAGCTGGACAGAGAGTTTTGAGTGCAATCGGTGAACAGTTGTTATACGCACGCGTTGATTTTGTTAACTTTTCGCGCGATAACCCGGTGGTCATCGAAGTGGAATTGATCGAGCCGTCACTGTATTTCGGGTACGATGAACGATCGCCTAGTCGCTTCGCCCACGCGCTCGATCGCATGTATCGAGTCCTTTAAGAGTTTCACTATGTTGGATTTGCCCGAGCTCAATTTGCAACATGGAGTGCAGTGGATCCGCATTCCCTCCGAACTTGACGTCCCGGTGACTCCGCGCGTCAAAGCGATTCTTGACTCCGCGGCAATGCGGAGACTGTCGCGCATCTCCCAACTTGGCTTGGTTAGTTTAGTTTACCCTGGTGCGACGCATTCGCGACTTGAACATAGCTTGGGCGTCTATCGACTTGCCGTGCAAGTGTTAACTCAAATAAGCCGCTCGGACGATTTTCAGGGAACGCTCGACGATGAATCGGCAAAACTGTTTTTGATTGCCGCTCTTGTGCATGATATTGGTCACTGGCCATATTGCCATCCGCTGGAAGACATGCGACTCGACTGGATTCCGCGTCACGAACAACTTGCAAAAGAACTGATCTGCAACGATGAACTTGGCCAAATTATCCGCGATGAATGGCAGGTTGAACCCGAACAAGTTGCACTGTTTCTAGCGCCTGGTTCCGGTGCGCAACCGTCGCTCCTCCGCAGCTTACTGAATGGCCCGATCGACGTTGATAAGATGGACTACCTGCAACGCGATAGCCTTCATGCAGGTGTTCCCTACGGTCGTAACTTTGATGTCGGTCGCCTGATCAATAGTTGTTGTGTCGGTCCCGATGGACGGATTGCCATCACTGAGAAAGGTAAGACTGCGGCTGAGATGATGGTCTTTGCCCGGTATGTGATGTTTAGTGAAGTGTATTGGCACCACGCTGTCCGCTGTGCCACCGCCATGTTGCAACGTGTCGTTTATGAAATTTCTCGAGCTGAACCAGGAAGTACTTTGGCACTGTCGACGCCCACGCACTGGCTCATGCAATCAGAAGCCGATTTCGCGAGCGAATTACTTGAGAAAACTGCAAATCATGCCTCGTTGCACTCACTCGCTTCAGGGCTTTTCGGTCGTAAACGCCGCCTCTACAAGCGGCTTGCACAGTTCAACTTTACTGAGAATTCCGTGGTGCATCGCGCTTTGGCTCGGCGACCCTATAGTAACTTAGTTACCTGTGCCGAGCGATTGAGTGAAAGGCTGAGTCGCTTCAGCTCACGACGACTTGAACCTACCGATGTGATGATCGACGCACCTCCAGTAAAATTAGAGGTCCAGTTCAAATTGGACGTCCGTCAGGGAAAAGCATCGGCTGACGTCAACAGCGTTCAGTTCTTGCCACTCGGAAACCTCTCACCCGTTGTTAGTTCGCTCGCTACAAACCAGTTCGATAACTTTGTCAAACGAGTGCGAGTTTTCATTTGCCCAGATTGTGTCTCGGCGCTGAGCATCACGCCTGAGCAATTAACCAAAGAACTACTCGCCATCGCTTTAGACAATCCATGACTTTATTGAACACCATTGTGCTTGACGACATTTCACAAGCGGCAGCCATTCTGCGGCGTGGCGGATTGGTCGCATTTCCCACTGAGACCGTTTTTGGTTTAGGTGCCGACGCAACCAATCAAAATGCTCTTGAGAAACTGTTCGCAGCAAAAGGCCGCCCGAGCGACAACCCGCTCATTGTTCACATTGCCGATGTGGATCAATGGCCGATGGTAGCTCGAGAAATGCCCGAAGTGGCCCAGCGTATGTTAGCCAAGTTTGCCCCCGGACCAATTACCGTTGTGCTTCCCAAACATGCATCGATCTGCGACGCGGTGACGGCAGGATTAGATACCGTTGGACTGCGCGTCCCCAGCCACTCACAAGCTCGAGCTTTGATATCTGCGGCGGGTTTGCCGATTGCTGCACCGAGCGCAAATCGGTCGGGAATGCCCAGCGGCACGACATGGCAGACGGTCCTCGAGGATCTCGATGGTCGAATCGACGGGGTGCTTCGCGGATCGACTTGCGCCATTGGAATCGAATCGACCGTGGTCGACTGCGTAAGCCAACCTCCGCGATTGCTTCGCCCAGGCGCCATCAGCCTCGCTGAATTGCAAACGGTTGCACCTGAGTTAAGTGTATATTTGCCAACCGATGACCAAGACGCGACGGTCAATTCACCTGGCTTACGTCATCCGCACTATAAACCCAGCGCAGTCGTTCAACTGGTCGATAACGCGAATCAAGCCGACAATAATATGAAATCGAAACGGATGAGTGCCGAGAAACTCGAACAGCATTTAGCCAACTGTGCTTACTGTGGTCTCGACGAATCGAAACTGGTTGGCTATCTCGGAACGTCACGGCATTTTGAAAGTGTTGAAGAGTATGCTCATGAACTCTACGAATTCATGCGCTCCGTCGATCGGCTTGGCATTCAATTCCTCTATTGCCAGCGTCCGGTGACAAGCGGCATCGGTGCTGCGCTCAGCGATCGATTGACTCGGGCCGCTTCATCAAAATAGTTTGCGACCGCTTTCAGTTTGTCACCTTGGAATCAACGGTTGAACAAACCTGCCGCGCATCGTAGGCTAGTTCGTTGTGTAGTTCGAACAGCTGAAGCAGTGAGCCCTCGGCCTCGCCGCGGGAGAACGGAGCGATCGTCGTTCATAACCAACGGTCCAATTTAAGCGTGTAAACCACCAGGACACAACGTCCCTCGTTAGACCTTGGAACAATCAAACCGCCCTACTTCGTTCACCCGCGGCTAGCGCCGTCGGCTCACCTACCCGCAACTCTTCGTGCCCCCAATGTCACATTGTGCTGAAGCACTACTTATCGATCCAGAAAATTCTGGAGCTGCGCCAGCGCCGCGGCTGGATCGCGGATCAACGGAATGATGCTCGAAAGCAATAAACCAGAGCCCACAATCAATAGTGGCCAACCAGCGACGGACCTTGGGCAAGTTGTCTTTCCGCCCATGCGCACGAAGGCTCCCTCAAGCTTCATCCAATCGTCCAGGTTTTGGAGCATGCCAACGTGAGTCGCTTGCTGCACGCGTGACGAGCCGGTGCCTTCGACGGCTAACTG
Organism: Planctomycetia bacterium; assembly: GCA_031412515.1. GTDB lineage: Bacteria > Planctomycetota > Planctomycetia > Pirellulales > Pirellulaceae > Aureliella. Next base: position 16,259 of record JANODD010000140.1, read on the forward strand.
CATCCCGCTTAGCGGCATCGAAAGCACATCGGCGGACCAATGCGATTGGTCATCGACCATTTTGGCGGCCTGAAACAGAACGTCGCGAAACTGGACATAATCCAGCCCGTAAGCAATCAATCGCGGTTTCCCGCTGAGCAGAATCAAGGTCAAGCCGAGGACATACAAGCAAATGAGAGCCACCCACACCCATGAATGCCATCGTTCGACAGCTTGTGGCGGAGTAAACAACTGCATGGGTCCAACGGCAACCAAGCCAGCCGAGGCAATGCCCAAAGTCAACGTATCACGCCAACCGCTGGTAACCATCGGCCGAGTCCGCAAACGGAGGACTCCGATTAACATGAAGTAAATGGCAACCGGAATGATCGCAACAGCATACTGAACGTACATTTGGCTACCAAGCTAGTTGGAATCGCGGCGCAGGGTTACTCTTACAGCCCATGCTCCGCGTCAAGTCTGACAATGAGAGCCGGTGTTACAAAAGCTAGATTCTAACGAACTCAAGACGAATTCGCAATTTGGATGGCCGCGCTTCAAATCGCCTCTCAGCCCTACCGTTGCCGATGAAGCTTGCTAGCTCTATGCATAAAATCCGTATCGCAGTCGCCAAACAGTAAAGTTGAGCAGATGAAAATGCATTGATGCGTGGGGCCGCTATGCCATCCGTGGGAAATCGCTTTTGGCTGCCCCACGGATGAATACAGTCCTTGTCCAGCGACATCCGCTCGATAGACGGAATCACAGTGGATTGTGATTAAGTCAGCAGCCTCCGGGAGTTACTCATACTCAAGTTGAATACAGAATGCAGCAAAACCGTCGTGCTAACGTAATCGCCGAAATTAGCTCATTGGATTTAGAGCAGTAGCGTCACCGCGATTTTCGCGTTGAACTCGTCTCAGAAGCCGTTCGAATTTTCGGTTTCGGTTCCGCAGCGATCTGGAAAGGCTGAGCAGTATCGGTTACTTCTGGCTGCACATAAGCCACACCGCGTTCATACAAGGCCAAACGTTGCTGCACCTCTTCACGTTCACCTTCGGCAGCTAACTGAATCGCGCGTTTTTGATACTTCACCGCGTCCGGCATTTTGCCAGATGCTGCGTACGTAGCTGCAAGAGTATCGAACGCCCGCATCGTTGCAGTTGGTTCGAGCTCAATCGCCTTCTTGGCCGATGATAGCGCCAACTCCGTATTGCGATACTTCTTGTCGGGGCAAGTTGCCATCATCCAAGCGGCGTTTTGATAAGCTCGAGCATATTGACCGTTGATCGCGACCGCTTGACGATAAAGTTCTGCCGCCTCCTTCCACTTACCAGCGAATTGCAATGCATCCGCCAAGTCCGTGTGATATACAGCACTGTCACTTCCCAGCTCGACCGCGCGACGGTAGTCGACAATCGCATCGTCGTAGCTCTCAAGCATAAATCGGCAATGTCCGCGACTGTTGTAGTACTGCGGATCACTATCCGTTAACTCGATCGCGCGAGTGTAGTCCCGAATAGCTTGCGGAAACTGCTTTAACTCAAAATTTAGTTCGCCCCGATTGAAGTAGGCGTTCGCGTAGTCTTCTTTAAGATCGATGACAGTGTTAAGCCGATCGATGGCATTCGTGTATTGCCCCTTCATCGCCAGAGAAATCGCCAAGTTATGATGCACTCGCCAGTTCGCGGGTGCGTATTGAACGGCGGTCTTGTAGTCCTCAAGGGCTTTAGCATCCAGCGCATCTGCCTCCGGCAAATTGCCCGCTTCAACTTGTTCAGCCGCGGCAGCACTTCGCATTTCCCCGCGACGGTTCAACGCCCAAGCCAATAAACTCGACGCATATTCTCGGTCGGCTTTGCTTCGCTTTGTGTCTGGAACAACCTTGGAACAGACGCGTGCAATCGCTGTAACTTCAGCCTCAGTGGTCGCCGATTGCGTCTTGCGATAGGAGTCCAGCAAGTCAGCGGAAATCGCCGGCGAAGCCGAATTCGACTTGGTTTGCGAAGAAACTGGGCTGCCCGCGGACAGTATGAAAGCTACTGCAATAACGATCGCTTGGGAACGCACGGCTTAGGCCCTACCTTTGATAGCACAAGCAAATACAACTCTACCTGAGCCTCTATACAGGTTTCGCCGCCGCGCGCAAAGATCGATTGCCGGTTCTCGACATCGCCGATTCAAACGAACCGCAAACAAAGTTCCTCAAGGGCAAACTGAGCTCGCTGTGGCGTTGAATGCGAGCCTTTGATCTTCAAATCCAGTTCAAGCAACCACTCGGTAATGCGGCTCGCCCTCTTCAGCCCAATCCTGCGCAGTCGTTCGTCGGCGAGTTTTGCGTCGTTGCCCCAAAAACCGCTTTGCGATATTGCCGACTGAGCCGAAAGATTTTGCCCCGTTCGTTTCGATTGCAGTATTAAATGAGCCGCATTGCCAAACCGCCGCAAGCTCCACGCGATCTGCGGAACAACAGCCGCTGCAGCCTCGCCGCCAGCGAACACTCGCTCCAACTCACGCAGCGCATCAGCGATTCGACCGTCCGCCACGGCATCGGCAATCTCCCACATCGTTCGCGTACGCCAGCTTCCAACATTCTGCTTGATCGCATCGCCAGTCAATGCACCTGAGTCGTCGGCATACAAAGCCAACTTGGCTAACTCTTGATGCAAAATGCCGCTATCGGTGCCAACGGCCGACAGAATCTGAAGCGCTTGGGGGGCAGTCAACTTAAGTCCATGTCGAGACTTGCCCCAAGCCTGCAACCACTTTTGAACTTCGGCCATGCTCACCGTCTTGCTGCGACCACCGCCAGTGGGCAAGCCACAATCAATCAACCAACCTTTGTCCGCAACCAGTTTGAACAGTTTGGTGTTAGACGGAAAAGTGGGCAACTCCATGATCAGCATCGACGACTTAGCCGGCGCGTTGCACCACTTTTCTAATTGTGGCCGCGACTTCTTTAACAACTCGTCGGCGTTCGTAACCACTGCGATCCGTCGCTCCGAAGTTGCAAACAGAGACATCGTCGCCAGCTCATCATGTACATCAATCCACTTGCATTCATCGCCATCGTACCGCTTCGGCTCATCTTGCTCGACCTTTGCCAGCTGCAGCACCTGATGCACAGACTCTTTGCGCAAAAAATCATCATCGCCATAGGCAACAATCACAGCAGGTAACCCGCCCGCAGGCAACTTTGCTGACAAAAGCAGCTCGTAACAATGCGTTCCTTTCGACATTTTTGACCTTAAGCGTTACGACAGTGATACAAATTGACGTGGCTTACTTACCACTTGTTATTCGATAAAGTGCATCAGCCGATCGGATCAACAAATCGTCTCCAATGATTGCAGGCGAAGCTAAGCAGCGTTCGGTCAGTTTATTCTTGGCCAGTTCCTTTGGCTTGTCCCCGATTTGTAGAATCGTTGCGTCCCCTTCTTCGCTCAGCAAGTACATTCGATCACCGACTAGGATTGGCGAAGCGGAAAAGTTACCACCGATTCGTTCCTTCCAAATCTCTTTGCCTGTCGCCGCTTCCACGCCGCTTGCAATTCCCTTGTCGCTAACCATAAAGATCTTCCCGTCGAGCGCGACTAGCGAAGGTGTATGCGGCACATTGGCATCGCTCTTCCATCTCAGATGTGTCGCCGTCACATCGCCTGTCCCAGTCGGGTCGATCGCCAGCAGACTTGGCCGATTGTAACCCGTGCAGATGAACAACAAGCCGTCGGCATAGATGGGTCGAGGAATCACCGAGTACCCGTCGTAAGTCAGCCGCCAAATCTCTTCACCCGTTTCCGGTACGAGGCTTTGAACAACGTTGGACCCAGGCAATATTAGTTGCTTTTTTCCAGCCGCTTCAATCACTAGTGGTGTACAGAACGAGAACTTTTTATCGGCTTCCACATTGCGCTCACGTTTCCAAACAACCTTGCCAGTCATCTTATCCAGCGCAGTGACTTCACTGGTGTCCGCTCCATCTCGCGAGAAAATAAGGAGCTTCCCCGCTACGACCGGAGAACCACCATTGCCATGCACAGGCGGATACGCAAGCTCTTTGTTGCTCCACCGGATGTTCCCTTGCAAATCGGTGCACGCAGTCCCTTGATGACCGAAATGCAGATACAGTCGATCTTCATCAACGATCGGCGTAGGACTTGCATGGCTATTCTTCGAGTGGATAACTGGCGCGGAAGCACCTAACTGCGTAAATATCTTTACTGACTTCAGCAGCTTCCCGGATTCGACATCGACTAGCATCAACATCAAATCTAGATCGGGCTTATCCGATGTCTTTCCATTTACTGGCACGGCTGCAGTCAAGTAAACAATCCCTTTGACAACAACTGGGCTCGACCAACCATTACCTGGCAGTTCGGTCCGCCATTTGACGCCTTCGCTCTTCGACCACGCTAGCGGCAATTTTTTCGCACTATAAATGCCTTGTCCGTTTGGTCCCCTAAACTCCGGCCAATCGTCGGCAAGTATGAGTGCACTTTCAAACGGCGTCGCGAACACACAGACAGCCAACACGAGACAGTATTTAAAATCGCAGAAATTTCGCATTGCAAATCACTTATTATGTGTTGTTTGAAAAGGCGTCTGTATCGAGCGTCGTATCCAGTGAACAACCGTTAAACTGGTAGTCAGCGGCGACGCATACACCTTCGACTTATGCTCACTTCGCCCGTCACGCTGCGAATCACATCAGGATTGACTTAACAGCATTGGATGCGGTAAAGGCCCCCACGAGCTTGTCTCGGGGGTGAATAAGTTTGGCAAGCTAGACATCATCTGCTTTCGTCCGCAATTTAACTTTGGCCCGCCGCCCCAGGCGGCGGGCCAAAGTTAAATTGCGGATGAGGAGGAAGGAGTACTTCTAGCTGGTTAAACTACGTTTCCTGCCAGACAAGCTGGCAGGGGAACGAAACAACAGGCCCTTGCTATTCAGGCAACACTCTCCGCTTGGCTAACGCTTAGACGACATTGAGAAGAGTATAAATTGAATCAGCGGCTGACGCGACTAGGCTGCTTTGTTGGAGAGAGAGATATGGAAGAAGAAATGCAGCACTGGTGCTTTGTCGCAGTTTAACTTTGGAGTTAGCCAAAATGACCTCAGCCTGTGCCTTGCGAATCAGTGAGCCGTCGGCGCTAGCCGCGGGTGAACGGAGTAGTTGTCGTTCATGACTAGTAATTGATCTAGTTCCAATTCTCTTTAGAAATATTGCCAGGCATTGGGTAGGCCTTCATTGGTTTAAGTCATCCGCTTCGTTCACCCGCGGCTAGCGCCGTCGGCTCACAACCATCGTCGACGAACGTCGCAAAGGCGATTTTCTAGTATTAGATGAGCAACGAAGAACTGCGGACTAATGACTTAGTCGTCCCGTCACACGCTTTTGGACATCCACGCGTCAAATGCCGCGATCAAGCCTTCGGTGCTGCCGTATTGATAAGTTCCCCAGCCTTGTTCCGCTGCTGCAGCGATGTTGTCAGCGCGGTCATCCGTAAAGAAAATCTGCGATCCGCTGAAGCCGCAGCGCTGTTCGCAGTGTAAATAGATCGCTGCGTAAGGTTTCATCAACTGGGCCTCGTAGCTGAGCACAATTGGGTCAAACCAACCTTCGACAGTGGCCCACCGGCGCTGCTTAAGCCACTCCCAATGTCCCTCACAAGTGTTGGACAATAGACCGATGCCGACACCGCAAGCTCGGATGTGCTCAAGTCCCTTTAGAATGTCTAAGTTGGGCTCAAAGATGGCACTGACCGCTTCCAGAACTCTGACTTTAGATAGTTGTGTGCCAAGTTGCCTGTTAATGTAAGCAACAAACTCTTCGCTACTCAACAAACCGGTTTCGTAACGAATTTCGAGTCCGGAACCAAACAGAGCAAACTGCGATTCGTCGATTGAGCAACCTGCCAGAATTGCCAATTGCTGCGTGGCGATGGCATGATCAAATTTAACCAGAACGTTTCCGAGATCAAAGTAAACAAAGCGATCGCGCATTACGCCAACTATCTGAAGGAACTATGGCAACATCGGTCGGGCCAGGAGGCCCAACCTACAATGGCCGGGTCGATTAGGCGACGCGACGAACGGCTTCGGCAACCGCTCTTGGCGGACGGCGTCGGCCCTTATTTGCACCAAGCAATCGACTGTGTCGCAAACTATGCGGTCCATGGTATCGTAAACGCAATAGCAATCGATTGGCCAACGATCGACTTGCCACCATCGGTCGAAACACGCGTCCTAAAGGACCCGCCAAAAGTGCCGGCAACATGATCAACTCGGAAATCACACCGGCGACAAGAATCGTCAGCATCAACCAACCAAATCGCTGCGTAGGAGTGAAGGTGCTGAATGCAAACACCGACAAACCCAACCCGCTGATCATGGCCGCTTGCAAAGTCGGTATCGCACAATGCTGGTAAGTCGCGACGATGGCATGATTTCGATCGCCATAATGATCCAGGTCCTCTCGGAATCTAGCGAGGTAATGGATCGTATCGTCCACCGCCACACCGAGTGCAATGCTGGCTGTCATCATCGAACCAATATCGAGTGGGATTCCCATCCAACCCATTCCACCGAAGATCACCAAGACCGGCAGAATGTTCGGCAACATCGCAACTAATCCGGCTGCGAAACTGCGCGATACGAACATCATGATGGGTGTAATGGTTAAGAATGACCAAAATGTGCTCTCGACAAGACTATTGAGCAACGCCCGCTGGGCCTTGTAGACAATCGGAACCACGCCAGTGTAAATCGCATCGACTTCCGCTTGTTCACTTCCACGTGGGTCAGGACGCAGTGCTGTAGCGGCTAGCTGAGATTGAGCAGAGGGCTGTCGCACTCGAGCATCAATGGTTTGCGGGACCACGGATCGAATCGTTTGCAACTCCGCATCGCCGAACTTGCCCAGTACTACGACAGCATCGGTGGATTGGAGCTTTTCAAGTTGACTAAGCGTTGTTGATCGCGGATCGGCTTGAATGCGGAACACTTTGCACCGCGATTGACTTAGCAAAGCGGACAAATGCGCCGTGATAATTTCATCATCATTAGCTGCGGCATCTGGAGACTCCTTGTCCACGAATTTCCACAACACGATCCGGGCACCCGCCGGTTCGCCACGATCCAGCCATTTGTTTAATTTTGCTAGAACTCTAACACGTGCATCGTGCGCATCGAGTACTGGCCGAGCAACGTCGCGAAGATCGCGGACAAATTCGCCGTAGTCGACATTTTTAAATGCTGCCACGCGAACGCTGATGCGCCACAACTCACTGTTGTCTTCAGGATCGTACTTCAAGAACCCCGCTTTGGCGAACTCTTCGCGACTGGAGCTCAAGCGAACATCGAATGCTTTGCGATGAACGTAGCTGAACGTATCACCACCGCTTGGAGGCAATACCGGTGCGAACGAAGCAGCTGACAAACTGTTGCCGATAATATTGCTGCCCGCTTCGCCAAACCTCTCGTCGATCATCTTTTGCATTCGAACGATCGTTTCCAAACGCTCAAGGAAACTGAGCCGCAAGGACTCTGATCCAAGGGCTATCGACTTGCCCGTATCGCCTGACTGAATTTCAGAGTCAAAGCGAACAACGATTTCCATCGGAACGAGCTTGCCCAGTTTGTCTTCTAGCCAAGCGTAGTCCTTGAGAATCTTAGCTCCGCTATCAAACAGCTTGAGCAACTCGATGCTCGAACGAGTGTTTGTAAGACCCCAAGATGCAATGGCTATAAACACAATGCATCCCAAGCTAACGATACCGTGATTGCGAACGATTAACGCACCGAACGCGCCCCAAAATTTCTCACCCTTGGTTAATGCGTGGGAGTGCCGATCATCTTCATCAACTGATTCGCCGACCCAACGCTTTCCGAATTTTGTGATGTGCAGCGCAGCTGGCAGGAAGAAGTAAACCACGCACAGCAGCGTAAACACGCCCGAAGCGGAATAGATACCAAACTTTCGAATCGGAACAATCTCGCTGGTCACCAGCGACAGCAATCCAATGGCGGTTGTTATCGTACATAGGAATGCGGGCTTCCAAGCGGCCAGTACGGCGCGTTCAACCGATCCTTCCAAGCCTCCTGAACGAACTGCATCACGATAGTAATTTATTAGATGCACCGCACCCGAAATCGCCAACACGTAAACCAGGGACGGCATCGACATCAGAATTGCGTCAAGTGTTTCCCCGGTAAGCCAGACCAAGCCCAACGATGCTGCAGCGCTAAGAACTCCACACGAAAATACGATCCAGGTCAACAGCACGCTACGTAGCGACCACCATGCGAGTCCCAATCCGAGTAAACCGGAAAGGCCAGCAAGGCGAACCAGCGTCCGTTCACCTTCTTCATCGATCGCAACGTTATCAACCGGTGGCCCGCCCATCCGCAATGACTGTTGAGAAATACCAGCTTGTTCGACCAATCGCAGCAATACTCCCGGTGGAACGTTTGGACGAAAGATCCGATGTTGACCATGTCCAAGCACCAGCTTCAATTCGCCCAAAGCTTCGGGCGTCAATGTAACTGTAACACAAGTTTGTCGACGATCCGGTCCAACCATCGTTCCCTGCAACCGTTCGATGGCTGTCTCTGGTTCGAGCTTCAACGGCTCAGCAATCAGGCTATTGACCACTCGCCGTCCGGTAGAAGCTACTTTAAAGTAGCGTCGACGCGCGGTATCTAACTCAGGTGTAAGTGCTTGATCTGCGGCGATTTCATCGGAATCGGGCACTAACAGCTGGGCCAATCGCTCGATACGCGGATCATCGGTGTCATTAGGATTGGTAAGATCGGCGAGCTTGCAGTCGTCCCAACTGAGGACAATGAACTGGTCACACGCAAAATGCTTTCGGAACCAAGCGAGTTGCGTCGTCTCGACGAAGTTCTTTGGAAGCCAGTCTTCAACTTTGTTGACGTTGCTTTGAACAGTTCGTCCAGCGCTATAAAACGCGAACGGCGTCAAAATAACGGTAACGGCGATAATCGCCCAACTCCAGCGTTGGTAGAATGAGCGTTTTTGTGGGCTAGTGAAAGTCACTTGCATTCCGTTGTAATTGATTAGCGATGAGTCATCCCTGGTCGCGCGATGCATTCGGCTGTAATAGAACGCAATCGGCTGTTTGGCCGTCCGATGAATATCGTTGCCATCGTAGCCGATAAACTACGATGCACCCGACAAAGTTTCGCGATTTTTCGCAATCAGTAAACCCTCTCAAGGTGGTGCAAACGTCGCTCGAAAGTAGATATCTTCTTATTACACGGTTTTCTTCTCAAGTTCCTTTTAGTTTCTTTAGGTGTCCTTTTGGCTCAATTTGATAGCTCTCCGAACCGCTTGCTGGTCGCAATTGATGGCGGGGGAAGCAAAGTAGCCGGTGCGATCGCTAGTTATAAGCAAGAATCGACCGCTTGTACAGAAAACATGGCGGTGATTCGCCGATCGGCCGGGGGGACTGGGTCAGCCTCGACGGTCACGTGGGACACTGCCAAGCGTAACTTGATTTGTATGTTTGAAAGCTTGCTAAACGATATGTCTTCTCGCCCAGAAAATGTTTCCAATTTGGTCTTAATGCTTGCCGGCGCGGGGCGCCAAGAAGACGTAGCGCGAGTTACAGAAGCGTTAACTCAAGACTCGTTGTTTGGATCATGTAAAAAGCTGACAGTGACTTCGGATATACAACCACTCTTATTCGCTGCCCATAATTCCGACCCTAATTCCCCATCGATCGTTGTTATTGCGGGGACGGGTTCCCTCGTCGCCTCACTCGACGCCAACGATAATGTGGTCCGAGCGGGAGGATGGGGGCCGGTCTTGGGCGATGAAGGAAGCGGATGGGGATTGGCGCATGCGTTCCTGAAAACAATCTGCGATTGGATCGATAGCGGCCGAGATCCCGATGCTACACCTGAAGGACTACCAGCCCTCATCGCGTTCCTGGCTAACAAGCATTTATCCACTGCTCCACAGCAACTGAACTCGGCAATCATCCAAGTAGCTAGCGATCGACACCTTGCCGCACAACTAGCGCCAAGCATTCTTGAGTTAGCGGCTCAACCATCTATGTTCAATACTTATCAATTAGTGATGCAACAGTTTGAGTTAATTGCAAATCAGATTCAACAGGTGCACCGACGTTTAGCTATCAAAGAGAGTGAATGGCGTCTATGCATCGCTGGCGGTTTGGGATCGAACGACACCCAATATCAGAATTTTCTCACAGCAGAGTTGAAACGGAGAGCAATCGCACCCGCATCCATCGCGGTGCTCGACCCGCTCACCGCAGCATTAAATTTCGCAGCCTCCGAAATCCGCGGCTAGCCGCGGGTTTGTGAGCCGACGGCGCTAGCGGCCTGTTTTCATATTGCACGGCGGCCTGTTGGCTTTCGTTTTGTGTCTTGCTTTGCAGTTAGTACCTCGTCGCTAGCACGCATTTTCGTGTGTTGCGAGGCTGTGAGACAGCTTGGTTCGGCGCGCAGACCACCTATATCGCCTAGTTCATCGTTATTTCTAAATTCTTGATCTGTTGTGCGCGCAGTGTCGCCAAGATGTTAATTAACTTCTTCGTATTGAACGCTGCACAGCCCCATGCCCATTCGACTTGGACCCCTTCGATGCTTCTGAGTAAAAACTGGCGGAAGTCTAGTGCCGCCTTCAATGCGGCGAATGGGGTTTCGCCAATGTGCTGACGACGACGGTAACGTTCTTTCGCTTCCGGTTGATTCATGCGCTCGCGCTGCCGCTGGCGCGCAGATTCGTGTTCATCGCGAACGACTTTACGACCTTTCTTGGCTTCAATATCTGCTCGGCAACGCGGACCTAATGCGCAACCAGCACAGCCGCCGCAAGTGAAGACTTCTTGAGTTCCGGCGGGTGCGGTGCCGCGAGCTCGGGTCTTCTCGGTCCCGGTGTGGTGCAACTGCTTCCCGGCTGGACAGTAGTAACTATTTGTCTCAGGATCGTAAACGAAAGCGCTCTTGTCAAAACGTTTTGTCTGCGGATTGATGGGCAAGCGATCCACATCTTCTTCGGCCACTGGTTGTGTCAGATCATCGCGCAGAGCAGGGTTATCAGCTGCTTTCACGCCCGCCACTGGAGATAGCAGTTCTGTACCACGGGCTTCCATGGCAGTTAGGTTCTGTCCAGTTGAATAAGCGGTATCGCCCATCACGGCTTCAACCTTCACACCGTACTGCAATTCGATCGTATCGATCGCGGTTATCATGCACTGATGTTCCACATTTCCGATCATCACTTCCGGCCAAACGATAAAGCCGCTGACGCATTCAGTGACTGCCATTGGCGTATAGTTCGGTGCATAGCCTCCAGTCTTATTTGGCAAGATCCGCGAATCACTGTCGGTCTTGGGCAACTGAGCTGGATTCTTCTGCGGATCGATTCCGTTGGCTTTGCGTTCCGCGTTCATCGTGTTGAGTTTTTGAAGCAACTCGTCCAACTGAGCGCGACGAGCTTGCATATCACTTAGCTCAGGCGGCAACTTATCGGCTGACTGGCCGTCATCCAACAAGTCGTCCATTTGATCAGCCGTTTCCAGTGCGCCGAACGCTTGAGCAATCTGGACATCCAAGTCTTTCATCAATTGCTCGACACGCTCGGCCGTCCAGGTCTTAAAGCGATTCGCATTGGCCAGCACACGCGTCCCATCAATGCACAGTTCCGATAGCTTGGCCACTCCCAAATCGACTGCCAGCTTAATCATCTGCGAATAGATGCTCCGCAGTTGCTCATGGTGCTCACGTCGAAAATTGCTCAGCGTGACATGATCGATCGTTCGGCCCGACGTTAACCACATAAAGTCAATCGAGTGCTTGAGCTGATACTCGATCGACCGACTACTGCGAACTCGTCGAATCAATGAATACAACAGAGTTTTGCACAATACACTTGGATGGATCGGCGGCTTTCCCAATTTGCCATGATATTTTGATTCCCACTCAGTCCAATCCATCCGTCCCAAGATCTCATCGAGGATCCGTACAGGATGGTCCTCCGGAATTCGGTCTTCCAGCGATGTTGTAATCAAAACCAACTGCTCACGCGGAACCGGAGCGTCCTGCCAATAGTTGGCTTTAGGTTGTCTTCTACTCATGCTAGACCGTTTCGCCTGTTACTTGCTTCGCATCCCATCGATGCCATAAGTTTAGCGCTCGCCATACTTCGCACCATGGCCTCTACCACTCATTTTGCGGATACATTAAATAAACAGGCCGCTAGCCGCGGGTTAGTGAGCCGACGGCGCTAGCCGCGGTTTTCGAAGTAAGCGACACTAATGTGCATGCGACTATCGAATGCAGAGTTACCTGCATAAGCTGTCGCAACTTGTGAATTGTGAATTATGACTGTCAATTTTTAGCGACTCATCCAACGCTGGTTTGCATTTGCCTTCGTTGGTTTGACATTTAACAGTCACCGATCAATCGAAGTCTTCTACTTCAAATACCCGCGGCTAGCGCCGTCGGCTCACTGACCCGCGCTAACGCCGCTGGCTCACACTTCAACCAGCTTGCGAAGTTGATCCAAGTATCTTGGGATCGCGTCGAGCGGTTCTTCTTTGGCTTCATACTCCAGTGCGACCCAGCCGCTGTAGCCTGCATCGCGCAAGATGTTTACGACCTTCGCCAGATCGGTCGGCTGATGCGTGCCGCCAGGATAGATGTCGACTTTGATCTGAGCGTTAACGGCATACGGCGCGATCTGAGCCAGTTCGGCGTACGGATCATCAGTCGCACGGAAATTTCCGCTATCAAAGTTCACCCCAAATCCTGGTGCGTTCACCTGCTTCACAATCTCAAGCAATCCTTCGGCTTTTTCTGTCACACCACCGTGATTTTCCAGCGCCAATAGCACGCCCTTCGAAGCCGCATACTTAGCCGCTGTTTCACAGTGCTGCGCGCATCGCTTGAGTGTCACGCTTGTCTCTTCACCCTTAGGTTGTGTTCCCGCAAAGATGCGAATCGCAGGCGCGCCGAGTACAGCATAGTGATCGACCCATGTCTTCGTGTGAGCAAGATCCGCTTCGACTTTCTTTTCATCAGTCTGGCAAAAATCATTTCGGATCGCTCCACCCGAGATCGTCATTCCGCGCAAATGACAGTGCTGCTTAAGTTGCAGCAGATACTCCATCGTCACCTGATCCGGGAAGTAGTAACTTGTCAGCTCAGTGCCGGGAATTCCTTGCTGAAAACAGAAATCGACGAACTCGAACAAATCCATCTTCTTGGTTTCGCCTTTGGCTGGTGCCAAATATTTGCGCAACGAGTAAGCCGCCAAGCTTAAACGCAACTTCCCCGGCTTGGGCCGATCAAAGGGATCAATCCCCAGTATTGGCGGAGTGATATTCAGGGCCAGTCCAATCGAACCGAGCGCAAGACAAGTGGAAGATGCTTGCAAGAATCTCCGGCGTTGCATAGTTGATCCTCTGAGACAATATTTTTTATTCTGAATTGATGTTTCGGCCCGGAATTACATGTTATCCTAATTCGCAGTCTGAATGATGCCTTTAAGGATTTAACTATCGGGAAAAAATGAATCCGTATGAACCGCCACAACTGAACTCATCGCGCCTTGGCAGCCAACAGAAATTTTCCAGCCGATAGTGGTACGGTTTCGCAATACGGCGGAACAAATGCAACTGAGCGTAAAAAGATTTCACTCCCTCAGCTCCGCGGGGATTTTGCCTTCGCGCTACATAACTCTGTTTATCCGAATTGTACCAGTCCTTTTTGCTCTAGGAATTTATTGCTGGCTCACGGCAGTCGAGCGAAAAATCCCAACAACGCATGATTGCTTTGCTGAAGTCGAAATTTCCAGATCTCCTTGATCGCCAGAAAAAAACAAATTGTGATGCTTCTCGTTGAACACATAGTTTACTCGGTGGAATTAGAACTTTTGCGGCTAAGTTTGTCGCCTTTTGCTCCGCAAAAGTAGCGTTGGGTCTGACATTGGCATCGAAAGCTTCCTTCTGCGGGTTGTACTAAGACTTCGCTCCTTTTGTTTCTAAAGTCGTCTTTCGCACCGCGAAAGATGGGAAAACACGAACTTTCGCGGAGCGAAAGTCGACTATTTGCGATATCGGTTAACTGGCTTCACCGTACCCGCCGCCACCTGGGGTTTCGATCTGTAATCGATCGTGAGGAGATAATTCAAGATGACAACTGTTACTAAGCTCAACTCGCTCGCCACACGCTTTTACCAAAGTGTTTCGACCTAAACTTCCTGGTGAACCACCTTTCATGCCATAGGGTGCAAAATCTCCGCGTCGTGATGTTAGTAGCGAAAGTTCGACCGCTTCAAGAAACTCGAACTCACGAATGATGCCCTCGCCACCGTGCCAACGACCAGTCCCGCCGCTGCCTCGCCGCAAACCAAATTGCAGCAATCGAACTGGATAGCGAGACTCAAGAATCTCGGGATCCGTCAGTCGCGTGTTGGTCATATGAGTATGAACGCCGCTCGCACCATCCAAGCCTTCAATCGCACCCGCGCCGCCACAGATGGTTTCGTAAAACCCAAACCGTTTGTTACCGAACAAAACGTTGTTCATCGTCCCTTGCGAAGCCGCCGCGACAGCCAAGGCTCCAAGCAGCACATCGACCACGCGCTGCGATGTTTCAACATTCCCTGCCGCTACTGCAGGGCTCTCCGCTGGATCGTCGCTCGCCGTTGGGTTCAAAACTCCGACAGGCACCTTTAATTCTACGCACCTCATTACACCTTCATTCAAAGGTAACTCATCGGCGATCAAACACCTCAGCACGTACATCACCGCAGCAGTCACGATCGAAGGGTTCGCGTTGAAGTTAGTAGGGCTAACAGGTCCTGTTCCTTCGAAATCAATCACAACTCGTCCCAACTCTGGGAAGGTGATTTGAACTGCGATGGGTGTTCCGTCATCTAAGTGATCCGTAAATGAACGCGGTTCTTGCGGGAATCGTCGTAGGAACTGCGAAACTCGCTCTGCAGCAGCCGCTAATAAATACTCAAAGTAGTTGGCCATTTGTTTCCAACTCAGTCCACTCGCCAAGTCTGCAAGTAAACTCGCTCCGCGTGAATTGGCCGCCTGCTGCGCCGCCACATCTGCCAGATTTTCAGCGATCGCCCGCGGTGGATAAGTTGCACTAGCGAGCAACTCTCTAAATTCTTCGGTTCGATCGTCGCCCGCTTCGATCAAGTATCGAGGTGCAATCACCACTCCTTCTTGCTCCAATCGAGTAGCCACGACCGACATCGAGCCTGGAGCCACGCCGCCGATATCGGCATGATGAGCTCGATTGGCAACGAACATTTTAGGTGAAGCGCCATCACCAAAAACTGGCGTCACGACGGTAACGTCGGGAAGATGCGATCCACCGCGATACGGATCATTAGTGATGAAACAATCACCTGGTCGGATTGTAGGAAACGCGGCCATGATTCCGCGAACGGTCTGCCCCATCGCCCCAAGATGCACTGGTACATGCGGCGCATTCGCCAACAATCGGCCTTGAGCATCAAAGACCGCACAACTGTAGTCACGACGCTGCTTTACGTTGACGCTAATCGCCGTCTGTTGCAGGACCACGCCCATCTGGGTTGCAATGGCTGACAAACGCTGCGCCAGGCAATCGCGAACCACTGGATCGAACGCAATCTCCTCTGCTGGCAAATCTTCCCTCACATCAACTGTGATTCGCTCAAGCAACAAGGTCCCACCGCTCAGCGACTGCGCAACCCATCCCTTATCAATCGCCAGAGTGGAACCATCGTTCAGGATGATCGCCGGTCCGTTGATGCGCTGCCCAGGTCGAATCGCCGACCGCGCATACGATGGAACCGATGCAACTGATTGCTCGTTACTTTTCGCTGCTTCATCAACCTTGGATTCCTTCGGCAAGGGATGAGCAGACCGTCCCAGCGATTCGATCCGCAGAGCCACCAGTTCGATCTCTCGCGCGCGTCGAGCGTAACCAAAACGCTTTTGATGTTCACTGTGAAACGCTTCAGTCACTTGCGCGCGATCCGCCCATAAAACGGTCAGCGTTGCGTCCGTACCGCGATATCGTAGTTCGCACCAAACCTGTGATTCTACTTTTTCTGCGGCAATCCCGAGAAGTGTCAGCTGCGCACTTAAAGCACAAACCTGCTCATCAGCCTGATGCTTCCAAGCGGACCAATCGCATTGATCCAGCAGTTGATAAACCGGCAACGTCGCATCGCGTCGCACGTCAGCTAGTCCCATGCCGAGTGCACTTAGCAGACCTGCTTCCGCCGAATCAATCACTTGCGATATCCCGAGCAACTCGGCGATCTCACATATATGCTGCCCAGCCGCACCGCCGAAGCCAACCAGCGTCGCCCCGCGCGGATCAACTCCTTGTGCCGTTGAAACCGTTCGAACAGCGGCTGACATCTGCTCGTTCGCTAGCCGCCTCAATCCATCGGCGAGTTGCTCACGCGAGGTGATTGGCAACACATCGCGCATTGCAGCCAGAAGTTCATCCAGTCGCTCAGTGATGGCGGGTTCGTCGAGCGGAAATGGGAACTGCTCTTTGGGTAGTCGACCGAGAAACACATTCAGATCGGTCATCGTAAGTGGCCCGCCTCGACCATAACAGGCGGGTCCAGGCGATGCCCCAGCGCTCTGCGGACCGACGCGCAGCGCCACGCCATCGAACCAACAAATCGAACCGCCGCCACTCGCCACGGTTTCGATCGGAAGCGTCGGAGTTAATATTCTTACGCCCGCTTTCAACGACTCGTACTGCAACTGATGATCCGGACCGATGCGACTGACATCCGTGCTGGTGCCGCCCATGTCCAGCCCAATCAATTGCTCGGTGTCCAGCGTCTCAGGATGCAGCGATTCGCGATGCAGCGATTTGTTTAGGCCCTGCAAGGCGACGACGCCGCCAGCCGGACCGGACAGTATACTGTCCTTGCCGGAATACGATTGCCAATCGGTCAAGCCGCCTGCACTTGTCATAACTTGTAACTGCACCTGAGTTCCACCGAATTGATCCACCAGTCGCCCGAGATAGCTGCGAATAATAGGGCTGAGATAAGCATCCACGACGGTCGTCTGAGCCCTCGCGACCAATTCGATCAGCGGAGCCACTTGGCTGGAGCGACTGATGAATTCAAAGCCGACTTCTCTCGCAAGTTGTTCCAGTTGCGATTCATGATCCGCGTTGACATAGCTGTGCATTAAGCAAATTGCCAGTGAAGTGCAACCTGCCTCACGGGCTTTCGTCAACTGGGCGCGAGCCACTTCGATTCCCAGAGTCTGCATAACTCGCCCCTTGGCATCCAGTCGCTCGTGAATACCAACGACCGTATGGGCCAACTGCGGCAGTTTGCGAATACCTAGTTCAAAAAGATTCGGGCGAGTTTGATCACCAATTAACAGCAGATCTTCAAACGGCGCCGTAATTGCCAGCGCCGTCTGCGCTCCGCGCCGCGTCAACAGTGCATTGGTACCACGCGTTGTCCCAATACGTACTTGCAACGGCGGCAAAGCACTTGTGAGCGAACACTGCAACAACCGCCGCACGGCCAATACTGGGGACTCTAAACCAGCATCAATCTCAAAACGTTTGCGTGGATTGACGAGCGTCACTAATTCCTCGTCGCATTCGATGACGCCCTCTGCAAAGCCAACCACGCGCCGCCGTGCGACCTCGTGTCCATCAACATCCACCGCCCTTAGAGAAGCTCCCTCCCAGAACCCCGCGGTATCTGCACTTAACTCGGGAACTGATACAGATCGCTCGGAAAGTATTTTCGAACATGAAATTGGAACCAAACCAGTGCTCAGCAGCTTGCATCGCTTGCGTTCATCACCCTCATTCGAGACATAGCAATCCGTAAACGTTCCGCCAACATCAATCCAAGCTTGATACACAAAACCCTCCGCATTAAAAGAAGCAGATGCAGTATACATTCTTCCATCCGTGGGACCACCATGTCATTCACTGGGCAAGTCAAACGCGTTTTCCCACGGATGGCATAGCGGTCCCATGGATAGATGCAGCGAGCGTCCACCTAATTCGCAGTGCAATGCCGCAGTTTTTTCAGTTTGACATTTCTAGTTTATTGTTTTTCGCCCCCTAAAAGACGCAGATGAAGAGTTGCACTGCGGGGGAGAAGACGCACTAAAAACGAACTAACGCGAGTATGCCGCGTTAGTGATGAGCCGCAGGCGCTAGTTTTGATGTTGGGATTTTGATTTCGTGTGCCACTTCTATGAAAAACTTTGGTTTGTCAATAGTTTGCGGGACATTATTTTACGTTGTATGTTTCCATTAACCCAGCAGAGGATAGGGCAACGCAGAGGTGCGACCCGAGCGCTGACTGGGGCCAAAGTC
>JANODD010000141.1:0-21094 GCA_031412515.1 Planctomycetia bacterium
CGGCCACAATTGAGACAATTGTGGCCGGACCAATTGTGACCGCAACAATTGAGACAATTGTGCGACACTCAAGCATTACGCATGGGCAAAGTGCGTATCGGTACGCTTCACCTCAGTATTCAACCAAATAATTTCGCCTAGTCCGCGATTGACTCGGTCGCCTAATGCGCGAAAAATTGGGGACCGGAAGATGAGCGAACCAGAAATGTCGGAGGAAGTGTGTTCACTGCGTATCTGATCTGGCAAGTAAGGCGCGATATCGTTGATCAGGATTTGCAGATAGGAAAGCTCAGTGTGTTCTGGATCGGTAAATCCTGCAGGCGCGGTACAGACCACTTGATGCCCCAGCAATAGGATTGTTCCGCGAGCCATATTGGCGGCGAGAGGAAACTCAACTGGGCCGCATAACACAAGAGTCCCTGCAATCATTCGGCTTGCGCATGCGGCCGCGACGTTACCGTGTACGATCACTGTTCCGCGTCGCATTCGAGTCGCTAGCCATTGGTCGCAGTTACCGCCGACGACTAACATGCCACCGTTCATGCCACGCTTCGCGCCGGGAGCCGCCGCGGCGGCATACTCGCCACAATCGCCAGCGACACAGACCAATCCGCCGCGCATGCCGCTGCAAACAAATCGATTGGCTGAGCCTGCGACTTCAATGACACCGCCGCGCATTTGATCGGCGAGAAAATCACCAACGTTTCGAGCGACAATAATTCGTCCACCGTCCAGGCCACCGCCGACGTAGTCACAATTCGAAAGATCGCCGTCAAAGGCAAGCGTCGTTCGGTCGCCGTCCATAACTTCGAAGCCGTCGCTTACAACTGCGGGACGTTCATCAAAACGAATGGGCAACTGCAAGATTTGACTCAACGAGAGGTCGTTCATGCGACTCGGTACGATTCCATTAAGATCGATACACCGAGCCGCACTATTCGTTTTTTTAAGTGTTAGTGGACTCATGCAAGCACCTGATGCAAATGAAAGTGATACTTGCCAAGTTTACCGCCGTAGTTGCCGCCGGTAATGCGTTTTAGTCCATAACGATCACCAAACTCGCAAGCCGCTTGCACTCCGACTCGCATCGCGCGGGCCACATCCGCTTCGGTCAGACCGTCGATAACTACTTCCAGTGCCGCGGCCACTCCTTGAGGCAAGAGCGACTTGGTAATCGGCCGAAGCGTTGGACAAAAAGCATCGTTGGTGGACGCCCCGAGGGCTTTGTATTTCGAACCCACTTTCGATCCGCTGCGTGCAACGCCTCCGGGAAATGGCATAATCACATTGGGAACTTGCCGCATCGCATCCATGGCAGACTCGCAGGCCTTGAGGGCACCCGAAAGTGATTGACTGAGTACCAGAAAATTGCCGCCGCCCACCGCGTCGCGCCGACCGGTAGACTCTTCAGCAACGAATTCGCCATCCATCACGGGAACGCGCCAGTATCGGCGACCAGCAATGACCTTCGAGGTTTGAAAACCGTCACCAAAGTATCTCAAGTGGCTGCCCAGGGCGACGCGTTTTTCGCCGTCCATTCCGGCAAACACGCTGGTCGATGGGCAAGTCAACACGCACTGTCCAACGCGACGAACCACTTGCTTCTCGAGTTCTTTGCCCGACATGCTAAACACGAGTACCGCGATGCCAGGCCGGTTATCGGGCGTGTTGCTCGCATCGACTTCTGTTTCGATGCCAGCTTCACAGCCGCAGCCGATCACACTGGTCGCGAAGCCAGTCATGGCTTCAGCGGCTCGCCGCGCCCAAAAGCGATCGGCGGCTGTGATGATCAACCGCGTGGCCGTCATTGGAAAAGCTTCCGCGAATGTGTCTTCAATTTCGACACCGTTTATTTGCATTCGTGAACCTTATCCTAATTGTACTTTGCAACTAACTCTCGCTGTAATGCTGTTTGGATTATGTTAGTCTACAGCGAACGCTCGGTACTGGAATCCGACACAACGCTTTAGCAATGATGACACTGATAAATCATGAGCAAAACTAGAGACTGGTTAACCACACTCAATCAAGCCACCACGTATCGTGAATTGCAGTCCGCGGTAACTCAGATGTTCGCGGATGCAAGCTCCACTAATGACACGACTGCGTTAAGTGCAGCAATCGACGAAGCGATTCGAAGAATTGAGCAAGAACGGGTTCGCGATCAAGCTGAACTAGAATCCGATACGGCAGAATACGATGCCTTCAAGCAGCAACAAGCAGGTGTTTTGGGCTGGATACGGCGAAAAATGCCATTTACTGAGGCGCGTCGACAGGACCTCCAGCACCGCGAGGCAGTTGATGAACAAAAAGCCGAGGTGCTTGCGGACAATTTTGTGATCGCTCGCGCTCAAATGCTCAAAGAACGACTGCTTCCCACCGATGACCGACGCATGGGTGCACGCCTTGACGAGTGGCAAAGCCGCTTCTTGAGGCAGGAATCGATCGACGGCATCCGCGAATACGGTGAGGTCTTGCGAGGCCTTACTCAAACCTTGAACACTGCGTCGACATTCGTCAAAAACATTGAAGTCGACATCGAGTCTTTTGCTCAGGCGAATTTTTCAGACAAGGCCGACCGCGGTCAGCGCGATATTGATCTACAAATAGGCCGTAAAGAACTAAAAACACTTCAGGATGAGATTCAGAATAAGGGAGCCTTGCGACATTCTGCAATCAAACGACTAGCTGAACTTGTGCGCGACGAACTCTCTTCAAAAGATCCGAACTTTCGCAGTGTTGCAACACATGTGAGGCAGCTGAGCGAATTTTCTAAGCAGTTCCCACAGATATTGAAACTTGTCGATGATCGGTTAACGGACAGCAAAGCACTACTTTCAAAACTCAAAGAATTGCAAAACATCCCGCAGTTGCTTGAAAAACAGCAACGGGAGATCCAAACGTTTCGTCGTCAATCCGACGAAGCAGAAAGCCGTCTTGCTGCGGCAAGTAGAGAATTGCTCAACCCATCTCAACAATATGAGTCGGCATCTCGAAATCTCGAGCAATCGAAGGCTGCGCTCAATGCAACAAAGCCTATGTACGACGCATACGTTGCAGAACAGCAGGGAAACATTGGCGCTTCACCAGTTGTAGCCGAGCATGAGCGCTTGCAATTGGCGACAACTCAAGCCGAACGTGCACTGCAGAGTTTCGCGCCGGAGTTCGAACGCGTGAAGCGGATTGTTGATGCTGCGAAGGCCGATGCGGCTACCTGTGCGCAAAAACTTGAAGACAGTTTACGTAGCAATGGAAAACTCAGCGAAGACAAGACCAAACTGGAGAACGAGTGTCGAACCTTGCGAGATCGCCTGCAGTGGGCAAAGAGCGACTATCTATCGGCTGAGCAAGCGTACACGTCGCAATTGCAAAATTTGAACTGGCTGCCAGAGTTCAGCCAGTTGAAAGGAATTCCAGAATTAAAACAAGATCCGTTCGCAACCAGAACAACCATGCGCGGCAATCTTGACGCGAACTGGGAACTGAATGAGCTGACTAGCGAAGTTGATCGACTAGATAAACTTGCAAAATCACTTCGCTTAGATCAGGGATTGATTCGCACTTCACTCGTTAAGCATGACGCTGCGAGACTTGCGGCGCTTAAGCAACGAAGCGTAATGCTGCTTGACCATAGTATCGCTGAGGAGTTGACTTTTGAGTAATTCGATGACGAGTGCAAATTTAAAGGTGACGATGGAAATGTGTTTGCAAAAACTGAGTTTCTTGCTGACGCTTGCCATCGTTGGTTTAGGCATCCTCAATCCATTGCACGGCCAGCAGCAGCGCTTTGATTTAGTGCTCCGTGGCGGTACGGTGATCGACGGTCGCAACGCGGAACCGCGAATCGCTGACGTTGGAATCCGTGAAGGGATGATCGTTGCCGTTGAAGCGAAGTTGAGCGATGGGGATATGGTTATCGATTGCGAGGGGTTAGTGGTCTGCCCTGGCTTCATTGACTTGCATACTCACAGCGATTCGGCCCTCCTGGATTCGAAGACGCGCGGGAACGTCAATTACTTGCTGCAAGGCTGCACGACAGTGGTCACTGGCAATTGTGGAATGGGGCCAGTGAACGTCGGCGAATACTTGGCGAAGATTGACAAAGATGGTGCGGGGACGCATGTGGCTCACCTCTTACCGCATGGAAATTTGCGAGACCAAGCGATGGGAAAAGAAGATCGCAAGCCGACCGCTGACGAACTAGAGAAGATGTGCCAACTGGCAGATCAAGCGATGAAGGACGGTGCGTTTGGCATGTCGACTGGCTTGATTTATGTCCCAAGCATGTTTTCGACGACTGAGGAACTGATCGCGATTTCAAAGGTGGTTGCCAAGCATGGTGGTATTTATGCCAGTCACATTCGTGGCGAGGGGAATGGATTAATGGACAGCTTGGCGGAGGTCTTGAAGATCGGTCGCGAAGCCAAGTTGCCAGTCCATGTTTCGCATTTCAAAGCCAGCGGAAAACAGGCTTGGGGAAGTCTACATCTCGGTGTCAAGTTGCTCGAAGAGGCTCGCGCAACAGGCCAAGCCGTCACTGCCGACCAGTATCCCTATGCAGCGTCAAGCACTTCATTGGAAGCCACGCTGTTGCCTGATTGGTCGCGCGAAGGTGGACGCACAGCACTGGCGAAGCGATTGAGTGACGCCACTACACGAGAAAAGATTCGCAAAGAACTCGTTGGAAAACTGGCCGAGTCGAACAAGATCATGATTGCCTCGTACAAACATCGCCGTGATTGGGTGGGCAAGTCGATTGTGCAAATTGCCGAACTGGAGAAGCGTGAGGCGGCGGATATTGTGCTGGAAATTGAGACCGAAGGTGGCGCAAGTGTGGTCAACTTCAGCATGAATGAAGAAGACGTTCGAATGGCGATGCGTTTGCCGTGGGTTGCAACAGCCAGCGACGGTGGGGCAAAAATACCATCCGCGGATCGCCCGCATCCGCGATCGTTTGGTACGTTCCCTCGCAAGATCGGTCGCTATGCGCAGGAGCTAAAAATGCTTTCGGTGTCGGCAGCTGTTCGCAGTGCATCCGGTTTGCCAGCGGACATTATCGGTTTGAATGACCGCGGTTATGTGCGAACTCAAATGGTGGCCGACATCACTGTCTTCGATCCACAATCGTTTACTGATACGGCCACGTTTGAAGAGCCCTACCACGCTCCGACAGGATTGAAGTATGTCTTTGTGGCCGGTATACCTGCCGTCTATGAAGGCCAAGCCACAGGTGCGACTATGGGACGAGCGCTACGAAAGACAACGCAACCCGAGCGATCGGCAAAGTAGTGCAATCCATCGCTAGTTTTGATGTTGCGCATTGCGATTTGGTGTGCCACTGGCTTGCCCCGTAGAGTCCGGATTCGTATCGGACTCTTTGGGGCAGGGCCAGTGGCACACAGAACCAGAAATGCGCAAACTTAAAACGATTGCAGTCGCCTGGCAACCAACTAAACAATGCTCTGAGTCTGCTTGGTAATCGCTTTGGGCGGTGCGATTTGGTCGCTTCCCGGATGTATTGTGACTTGTTGTAAATTGCTAAGTGCGTTCTCATCGAGGTCGCCCGCAACAATCGGTTTCGGCCATGTGGTGGACATCATCACTGAATTGATACCTGAACCAATACCAAGCAGCGCGACTTGCGAGTTAGCAGCGAGTCCGCCCGATTGAAGACCGAGAGCCAATGCAAGTGGCAACGCAACTGAGCCGGTGTTACCGAGCCAACGGAACGTTGTAAAATCGGTTTCAGTTGGCATGCCGAGCGATTCGAGCATCATCTTGCGATGGGTGCCGCCAACTTGATGACAAACCGTTGCATTGAAGTTTTCACGCGATCCAGTGTGTACTAGCAACTGATCGAAGGTGCGTTGACCAACGCCAAGTCCCGCGTGAAGGAGTTGTTCTGAATCGGTTTGCATCAGCGGCTGCATATCGCTGCCCGCTTGATCATGATCGCTTTGACACAACGCATGATGTTGGCTTTCGGCGCGGGCCACGCAACTGAGCAAGCGATTATCGGTGCGGCTGAGTTTGCGATCGACGAGCAGAACCGCGCAGCTTCCGGAGCCGATGGTTAGCGATGCGAAAGATGGCTTGATCGTCTGACGCGTTAGCGACTGGTCGGCGTTGAGCGCCGCGATGGTGGACTCGACCAAGTTCCGTGAACTTTCGGTACCGACCACGATACCAGCTCGGATCGCTCCGTTTTCAATCATCGTGGCGATCTGCACCATACCGCTTAGCAGACCAAGACATGCGTTCGAAAGATCATAGACCCAGCAATTCGGACTGAGACCCAGTTCACTGTGGACGCGGCAGGCTGTCGCCGGTTCCAAGTAGTCCCGACAAACACTGGCGTGAATCAAGCACCCGATATCTTCAGGGGCGACACCGCTAGCTTCGAGGGCCATCTTTGCGCTGCGAGCGCTGGGTGCTCCAATCGCCGTTCCTCGCGGCCAGAAGCGACGCTCTGCAATGCCGCTCATCAATTCCAAACGTCCCTCAGGCAATCGCAGGCGATCGTAGGTGGGCGCAAGTCGAACTTCGATATCGTGCGAAGTAACGATCTCGGGCGGGAGGGTGAAACCAAGGGCTTCGATCGCAACGCGTTCAAAATTCACTTAGGCGCTTCCAAAACGTTAAAGAGGAACATTTTTCAGCTTGGATTATACATAGCTGTTTAGCAATGACTAAGCCCGCAGTTTGGGTTTTGCATATGAACCAGATGCTACTGAGAGCGCCCCGCTTAGGAGGTGAATCGGATTGGGTCATTACTGTGGTTTCTGCACCACTGCCCGTTCAAAGGGTCTTGAGTACGTTTCGGAACAAGCATCTGAGTTCTTACGAACCCAGCTACATAACCTCGATACTACCGCACGTCCATTTCCCGAGCTCGCTTGCCGAGCGTCACTTCCAAAGAAATAACGTTGTCACCACGGCGAACTTCAATTGGCAACACCGTTCCAGCATCTGCTTCGCCTATGAATCGCATCAGTTCAGTTTGGTTCATCACCGGCTTGCTATTGAAGCTCAGTATGATGTCCCCGATCTTAATACCTGCATCCTGAGCGGGCGAGTCGCCGGATCGCGGAAAGCCGATAACCGCGACGCCAGCTTGCACGCGGCCTTCACTATTGAATCGCTGTTCATCGTCCAGCTCTCGCATCGAAACACCCAACCAGCCACGAGCCACTTCGCCCGCAGTTACCAATTGCTGCGCAACCCGCTTGGCGACTTTACTCGGTATCGAAAAACTGATCCCACGATAAGTCTCCCCAAGAATCGCGGCGTTCACTCCGATAATCTCACCCTTCGAGTTCACCAGCGGACCGCCACTATTGCCAGGATTCAATGCAACATCGCTTTGCATCAAATCACCATAAGCCGTGCCTGCTTTCACACTCGTCTCATATCGCGTTCCGCGCAAATCAACCCGATGCTTGCCGCTGATGATTCCGAACGTTACCGTTTGTTGAAGCCCAAATGGACTTCCGACAGCCCAAACGGGTGAACCAACGACAATCTGTTCGCTATCACCCCAATTGATTGGCAGCAGGTCCGTCGCATCCACTTTCAACAAAGCGAGATCGGTCGGTGGGTCAACTCCAACTACTTCAGCTTCTAAGCGACGTCCATCGCTGGTCGTGACGTCGATTCTTCCCACACCATCAACAACATGATGGTTAGTTAATATGTAACCTAACTTGTCGACTACAAAACCGCTCCCTTGGCCTTCGACAAAGTGTTTTGACACCTGAGGCATCAAGATCTTTTGCATTTCACTTTGATTGTCGGGGTCTTGCAGTAAATTGATATGCACTACACTCGGCCCCACGCGCTGACTTACCAGATGCGACACATCGGCCAGCGAATCCAGAGAGATATCTTTAAGTCGCTGGCCGCTCATTTCATACTCAGCCCGCAACTGGCCGCGATACCAACCGTAACGTACGCTTTCGACTAACGAAGGCACGATCAATCGCACCGCAACTAACAGCACTAGCACGACCATCAGACTAAGCAGCGTTGAATAAGCCAGTTGTCTCGGATGCGAGTCGCGCGACGATGGATTGGAGTCGAATTCTTCAGCGTCCGATACCTGCACGTTCAGCGGCGTCATTTCCGCTATGGTCCCAGATTCGGAAGATCGCAAATTCGTGATTTCGCTCGCCAGTTCCGGGACACCCAGTTCCGGGACACCCAGTTCCGGGACACCCAGCACCGGGACACCCAGCACCGGGACACCCAGCTCCGGGATGCTTTGTACCGTCTCTATTTGAGTCGGGGCGATTTGTTCTGGGGCGCGATCTGCATCATGCGAAGCGTCATTGTCCGTTTTTTTTGAATCTTGCATGAGATTGCCTTTAGGCGTGCGTATTCAATTCTGGGTCCGCCGAGCTGCCAATATGAATTGTAGCCTGTTCTGGCAGAAAAAAGCAAAACTGTATGAAGCTCTGGCTTTCGGCGCTGCGAGAAAATCACAAATTGCGGAATGAGCCTTTTCGATTTCTCGATTTGACCTTAAAACTAACGCCCATATCGACTTACAGCCAACTACTTCAACTAACCGACCGCTCGGATTTTACAGCCATGTCAAATTCTCTCCAGCAACGACTGTACGACGAACTCAGCCAATTAGTTTTGATCGACCCGCACACGCATATCAACCCGCACAGTCCAGCCAGTAAAACGCTCGCCGATATCCTTGGTTACCACTACTACACTGAGCTCGCCCACTCAGCTGGAATGCCGCGCGAACACATTGAAGAGCCTGGAATCAGTCCCAAAGAAAAGGTAGGCCGCATCGCTCAAGGGCTCGGTCACATCGACAACACGGCTCAACTCAGCTGGCTGCTCGAACTGTCGCGCGAGCTGTTTGGCTTTGAAGCCGATCGTATCGACGGTTCGAACTGGGAAGCCCTCTACGATGCTTCGATCGCCAAAATGAATCAACCTGACTGGGAGCAACAAGTTCTCACTGCCTCGAAGCTAGAAGCCGTTTTCCTTACCAACGATTTCGATGACGATCTCGCTGGCTTCGATACAAATCGGTACGTACCTTGTTTGCGAACTGATGAATTGGTTTTCCACTTTGCCAAGCCCACCGTCCGCGACCGACTGGCCAAGTGCTCAAGCACCAACGTCCAGTCACTCGACGACTTGAAGAAAGCGATCACTCAGCGGTTTCAACATTTCAAATCCAAAGGGGTTCGCGCTTGCGCCATCAGCCTGCCACCTTTCTTCACACCCACTGAGATCAGTGACACCGCTGCCGAAACCGCTCTTACTCGCGTCATGCAATCGAACGAGCAAGCCTCCGCCGATGATCGCACAACGCTAGGTTACTGGATCTTCTGGCAACTCGCTAAGAACTGCGTCCAGTTCGCTTTGCCCTTCGACCTCATGATCGGCGTTAATCGCGCGGTGTATCCCAGCGGTGTATACCAAGGCCAAGACCTTTACGACAGTCGCGTGTCGCTGATCCAATATCGCGATCTCTTCAACGCGTTCCCAAAAGTCACTTTCCCGATCTCGGTGCTCGCCAGTGTGACCAATCAAGAGTTGGTCAGTTACTCGTGGATCTTTCCGAACGTCGTAACCAACGGCCACTGGTGGTATAGCAACACGCCCAGCTTCATCTCACGCGACCTGACCGCTCGGCTAGAAGCCATCCCACGTAACAAGCAGATCGGTTACTACAGCGATATGTATAAACTCGAGTTCGCTTTGCCTAAGTTCAACATGTTTAAACGTTGTTTAGCTGGCGTGCTTGCCGAGCAATTTGTCATTGCGCAAAAGTGGTCCGAGTCGCGAGCGATTGCTTTAGGAAACCAAGTGCTTCGTGGAAATGTGGAGACTATTTTTGGTTACTCGAGTTAAATAAGTCTAAGTAGTGCATTCAGCTGTACGTTAGTCTACATTTTCTAAAAACGATCCAGGTACGATGAAGCCCTATGAATGCGTTGGATGACATGAATTTAATGATGACATGAATTTAATTCTGGCCGAGCAACCGATTCCCCGGGCGATTTTGTCGCCATGGCAGAACTGAGACGGGACATGCGTGCACCGATCATGGCCGATGAAAGCGTGTTTACGTTGCAGGACGCATGGCAACTAAGCATTCATCGGGCAGCAGACATCTTGGAATCCCGCAGATTTACTCTGCGGATCGTTCGGCTTTTCACGGAGAACTATCTACCCCTTGGTGATTACCAAGTTCCCAATACCCCTCAACCTCCAAAACCTCGATCAAAGGATCGCTCTGGTGCGAATAGGTGTTAACATGCCGCGAAAAATTCTAGTTGTTGCAATAATGGTGACTAAAAGGCCGTACAGACCTCGATGGGCCGTTTGCGATAGAGCATCCAACATAGGCTGCCCATGACCAGCACACCAACGTAGATCGCGAACATTGGATCCCACTGTTCACGCCCTGTCAGCCCGCGATTCGCTTGCCAATCGGCGAAAACTCCCACGAACCACTGTGAAGTCAAGGCGCCAACAGTACCCATCATATTCATCAGACCGAATAATGGACCAACGTGCTTGCCGCTCTGTTCGATCGCCGCCGACCACCAAATGGGAAGTGTGAGTTGGACGAAGAAACATGACACGGCAGCAAGGCATGACATTCCAACAACTGACTCAGTCCGAACAGCAAAAAACAGCGCAGTCGCACTCAACAAAAAAGCACTTGAACAAAACACGCGTCTTCGGAAAACGATGGTCCCTGACCCGCGCATCATTCGATCCGCAATAACCCCACCGGTTAGGACTCCTAGCGCTGCACCGAACAGAGCCAATGAAGTGAGAACTCCGGATTTTGTGTTACTGATCTTGTGAGCCGATTCAAGGTAGGATGAAAACCAGGTGAAGTAAAAATACGAATTGAACGAACTGCACATAATGATCATGCTGAGAATCAAAATGCCAGGATTCATGAGCACGTTTCTCCATGGCACCGCGTCGCGGGTCGTCTGCGTGACAGTCGCACCACCTGTACGAATTAACGACAATTCCAACGCATTAACGCTTCGATGTTCATCTGGAGTGTCCCTATACCAAATCCAAAACCCTGCGGCCCAAAAACCACCAAGCGATCCGAACAAAACGAATGTCCATCGCCATCCCACCGCTTCGATCAATACTGCGGCCAACGTCGGAGCAATTGCTCCTCCAAACAGGGATACGCTCAGCATAATACCTTGCATTCGTCCACGTTCATGCGTGGGGAACCATCGAGTCAAAACTCTTGCCGCATTTGGATAGGCGCCCGCTTCTCCAATTCCAAACAAGAATCGCACAACAAGCAGTGAAACAAAGCCAAAGCCCGCACCCGTAAGAGCCGTGAAAATTGACCACCAGATGGTGATTCTGGTCAACACGCGACGCGCACCGATCAATTCTCCCCAGCGACCCGTCGGGATCTCGAACAGACCATAAGCCAACTGAAAGGCCATCGCCAAATACGACAACTGCGTATTGGTCAAACTGAATTCAGCCTTGATAGACGGTGCCGCTTTGGCCCAACAAACACGATCCAAATAAAGGATCGCCGCCATCGAGCACAGCCAAAAACCTACTATCATTCGAGATCGCGTGGGATGTATTCCAGCATCGTTCGATTGCATTTTGTTGCCTTACTGGTTCGTCTACAAAGCCTTGAAGCATACACGAAAGAATCCGCCCCAGTCGGAGCGGTATCGGATTCTGCATGCTACCAAGCGAGCTCGCAACGAATCGTGTACATTCCTACATCGCTATTGCTACGACACAGTTTTACTTTAGGAAAATAGTCGCCTTTCGCTCCGCGAAAGTAGCGCCAACTCGCTTCTTTCGCGGAGCGAAAGGCGACTTTAAAGTTGACGAAGCATTTGGTTTTGAATCATACACACCGAATAGGAAAACGCTGCTGATGTTAATTGGCTATGTCAGCGATGAGCGATATGTTGCTCTCGCAGACGTTTGTCTTGAGTTCATTGACCCTTTTGGCCAAAGCTGGGAGACTCGTTCGCGCGCTAGCGGATCAGTTCATCTGGATTTACCTGCGGGCCACTATCGCGTCATTCTTCAGAAGCCAGGCTTCGGTTCGAAGATCTCACAAGTCGACGTTCCTCTTCAATCGCCTCACCAGTTTCGGCTGTTAACCGACGATTTACTGGGATATGCTTGGCCGAAGTGGGTTCGTTCTGGCGAAGAGTCCGAGTTTCGGATACATGCTGTCGAGCAATATCATTTGGAGTTGTGGCGCTACGGGGCGCAGCCTGAATTCATAAGTGAACTGGGTTGGCACGATGAACATGGGCCGCGAGCAACCATGCAAATCACACCCGACGGCGATTACACACGCATCGGAGTCCAGTGGAACAAGTTGGGATACGCGGGTTCGGTCCACAAGCAATTCGTGAAAGCGCCGGAGCGAAGCGGACTGTACTATTTCCGTGCGAAAACCAAATCGGGAAAGGAGTTTTCATTTCCTTGGATCGTAGCTCCAGCCAAGCCGTCTGCTCCAATCGCTGTCCTTGCCTCCAACATCAATTGGAACGCGTACAATTCCTTTGGTGGGCGCAGCAACTACATTCATGCCGACCAATTGCCACCAACACCCACCGTGAATTCACGATCCGAACTGCGCCGATATCTTGATGCAGATCATGGTACTTGGGGCTATTCGCAATACGCGCCCCTTTCATTTGAACGGCCAGAACCGTTTAATCATATCGAGTTCGATGAGCGAATCACCGATAAGATCGACGGTCGCCAAGCCTGTCACTTAGCTCCGGCTGAATGGCGACTACTTGGTTGGATGGAGCAACAAGGTCTCTCGTACGATTACTATTCCGAGACGCAGCTTCATGCGGGCACGCTCAGTTTGTCGGCATACCGTATCTTAGTGACGGCCGTGCACCCCGAGTATTGGACTCGAGCAATGTACGATCGAGTTAAACACTGGGTCTTTGCCGAAGGAGGTCGATTGATGTACTTAGGAGGCAACGGACTGAATTGCGAAGTTGAATTCGACGACAACGGATCGATGATCTGCCAGAATACTGCTATCTCTAGTCTATGGCCATCTGGAATGGGAGGTCACGACAGTCGATTAGCAAAGCGACATGAGTCAGAAGCCAACCTCCTAGGCGTGGTCTTTACGCCGTCAGGTGCAATGACAGGAGCTCCGTATCGAGTAGTTGATGACACGTATTGGGTCTATGCCGGCACAGGCTTAAGGAATGGTGACCTCTTTGGAAAGGAAAGCCTTCATGGTCGTTGTCCGGGTGGTGCGTCGGGACATGAAACAGACAAAGTCTCAGGTCATTCGCCCTTGAATGTACATCGACTAGCGAAAGGAATAAATGTCGACGACGGAGGGGCGGAATTGGTGATTTTCGATACGCCCAGCGGCGGGCAAGTATTCTCTGTTGGTTCGATCAACTATTGCGCGTCACTACTGGTGGACGACTTCATTTCTAAAATTACTTACAACGTCTTTAGCCGCTTCTTGGAGTAACACATGAAAATTACTCGCGTCGAACCGATCCCTGTTTGTGTTCCGCTCAAGAAAGGGATGACAGCGAAAACCGCGCATGGTGAACACGTGACGAGTCCCTACGTCATTGTCCGCGTTCATACCGATGAAGGCTTGATTGGGCTCGGCGAAGCTACCATTTCGTGCTTGTGGTCGGGCGAGTCCCAGGGCGGTACGGTTGCAGCCATTCGGGACTACATTGCTCCAGCCATTCTAGGCAAGGATCCGCGGGACATTGCGTCCATTCGCCAAGCGATGGACTTCGTGATCAAATTGAATCCATTCACAAAAGCAGCCGTCGAGATGGCCATGTGGGATATTTGTGGCAAAGCTGTCGGATTGCCGGTATACCAACTTCTCGGCGGCAAAGTGCGCGAGTCCGTCCGTATCAAACTCGTCGTTTGGGCTCGCGACGTTGCAGGTTCTCGCGCCATGGCGGAAGAGCATCTAGCTCTTGGCGTTTCCTGCCTCAAGGTGAAAACTGGACTGGACCCTGAGACAGATATTCAGCGAGTGCGTGCGGTCCGCGAAGTTGCTGGACCCGATATGGCGATGACCATCGATTCGAATTGCGGCTGGACGATACAACAAGCCAAGTACAGTTTGCGAGCGTTGGATGACATGAATTTAATTTTGGCCGAGCAACCGATTCCTCCCGGCGATTTTGTCGCCATGGCAGAACTGAGACGGGACACGCGTGCACCGATCATGGCCGATGAAAGCGTGTTTACGTTGCAGGACGCATGGCAACTAAGCATTCATCGGGCAGCGGACATCTTCAGTATCTATCCCGGAAAACACGGTGGTATCGCTGCGACGGCTGAGATTATCGCAGTTGCCAAAGCGGCTGGGCTGCGATGTACGATCGGTAGCAACTTGGAGCTTGGAATCGGCACCGCTGCGATGCTGCACGTCGCGGCCGCCTTTCCAGAAGTCGATACGGAGCAATTTCCGGCTGATACCATTGGACCGTTCTATCACGATTTTGACTTGATCACCCAACCGCTCGACCTCGGTCCACCAAGGGCAAAAATTCCGACCGGTCCAGGGTTGGGAGTTGAACTGGATGAATCGCAGCTCGCTCGCTGTCGAGTTTAGACAGTCGCTTGCGGTCGGTACCGCGTGCCACCCAAACACGAAGCCATTCAATGGGCGTGCCAACCCGCCCCGAAAACCCTCGGCCTAAGGCTAGTGCGATCGTAGCCTCGTCGTTCTTGCAGCGATAGTCGCGAAGTTTTGCCGGTTTCTCCGGATCGCGTTCACATCGAAGAGGATCAGTGACATTTAATGTCAGTCAGGCTATGCGAGGTTCCCACCGATGTGCCGGAAATGATATTGATGCCTACTTTACCAGTACCTTGCCACCACTCAGGCTTGAACGCTTGACGTATTAATTTCGCATAGGTAATGACATTCAGCCCTGGATCTTGGCCCCGGCTAAGCGATCCGAGTATGCTGTCCGAAGGATGAACAAGCTGCGCAGACAGCGGACGCTGATTGAGCAAACGGCGCCCTAGCTCGGGAAACACCTTTCCCGCCGACGACATCTCAAATGCACTTAGCGGAGGGCCGACTGCTTGCGACGCAAGACTGGCGTTGCGAATCGCTACCGAAACCATCGCCACTTCAGTTGGAGTCTTTGCATAGTAAACACGCGCACCAGTATCACGTAATCCGAACGGATTAACGCCATTAAAAACATCGGACGCACGCCCGTCCCAAAAATTGCGAAGGTTGAAAACTGCGTTTATGGCAGTCGGCGTATTGCGTGGCTCGACGCGTCGTGTGTTTACCGGACCAATGTGGAACACTTCGTCATAGGCAGGTAGGTTGACTTCCTTGTTATCCTTATCAAGACCAGCGTACTGACGGAAGAATACTCCCTGCGAACTAGACACATCATTTTTGTCAGATAGTACAGTCGACCCCGCATTATCCACATTTTTCAGTTTGTGAAACGGGAAGTCGGTTGCCTTCAGGGTGTAGTTCGGCCCACCTACCTGAAAGCTAATATCGGGCGATGGTTTGCCATCAGCGCCGACACGCAGCAAACCAGGGCTCACCTGATTCTTCACTCGATTGTCGGCACCAGCATGAAAGTGACAAGTGGCACAGGCCGAGATCCCGTCACTACCTACCTGCATATCCCAGAATAACGCTTTCCCTAGCTGAATTGCATCCGCCCTATCAGCAATAAAGCTGTCCAAGTTGGACGGAGTGGGGACCGGTACTTGGCGGAGTGATTGAAGGACCGGCTTCACCTGAGCTTGTGTAATGTTGGTAGACACTGCAAGCACGCTCAACCCTAAAAGTAATTTCGCAAAGTTTTTTCGCATAAACATAATTGGTACAATGCTTCCTGAACTTTAGAAGGCAACGATTTGAAGGTGCCGCGAGCGTTGCTAAGGTTGCGGAGACTTTGCTTCGACGTTACAAAGTTGTCTACCCCACCTCCGAAGAATTTATAGATAAAATGAAGTAAATATCTAACATGCTTTCGGTTGCAGCTAATAGTTTTCCATACAAGAGAAAATGGAAAGGAGAAAGCAATTGAAAAGACCTAGCTAAATTGCCGCAATTCGATCCTGACTTCGGTAAATACTCAGCTGACATCAAACAGCCGTTTTCAGGTTTTGTGCATGGTAGTCTGGAAGATGCAAAGTCGCCACTACTGGGCGAACTCACCGTTCGCGAGAGACCTGGAAAGTTGTGCTTCCGATTGGGGCAGGCCTATGCCAGTGCAAACGAAGTGGAAGACTTACCGAATTACCGTTTATCAAACCCATTAACCGTTTGCGAAAAGCTGCCGAAGTTATCCACTACGACGGAACTAAGTTCCCAATCATGATCAGCATGGCATCATCCGTGGGAGCCCTTTCTTTTCTGAAAGCGAAGAGAAAACGGTGATTGAAGGGGCCAAGTCGAAACAATATTATATTCATTCAAATAAGACTATGCCCAAGAGCCTTCGTTGTCCACGTCGAACTTCGAGAGTTGGAACAGCATTTGTCTAACTGATTAGCGCGGAGATAAACTGATGGCGAAAGCGCAAGACGGATCAGGACCGATCAGCGAAGAGTCAATCGGCTACTTGGAAGACGTCAAGAAGGGAAAGCCTCGCAAGTTCGCGATGATTTGCAAAGGGACTACGGTTGTTAGTTTAGTTGTCTACAGAAAGGGCAACGTCGAGAAACGACGAAAGGAAGCCAAGGAATCCGGCAAGGGCCAATTCTACTTCGGTGTAGTCGATGGCAAAGGTATGGACATACGCTTCGTCTTGGCGCGCTCCGATGGATTTGAAAGCCCGCCAGTGAAGACTTCGATACTGAAAGGCTTTCTAGATGAATCCGCGGAACTGAAGTGCAAACCCTATTTTGAGATCGTTGATACTGCCCAGTTCGTTCTTGACGAAGATGATCCGCTGGTAGCAAGGTTTCTTGCGTTGCAAGCGCGCGCTCTTCAAGCGTGCGAGACACACCCCGATCGAGCTGTAGAGATCAATACTCTATGTCGGTCGATTGGAGCTCAACTGGATCAAGAACGGCCTGACCAGGCGACTTTCAACTTAGAATCATTAGAAGTTTTGCTGAGGGGTTTAGCGCATGGGCAATCACCCGGTGTCAAACCGCCTTCAGTCGACGATGGCTTGGCGGCGAAACTCCTCGAATCGTTAAAAGGCCTCAAACTGCCGCTTGAAAAATCGATTGCACAGCATCCCAACCGAAAAGCCGAATTGCTTGCGGCGTTCACGCAGATTCGCGATCAGATCAAGAATCAGCAACTAGCGGAGGCCCAGTCAAGTTTCGCAGGTCTTGAAAAGTTTCTGCAAACCTTGCTTGATACCCCCGCAACATCACCCACTGAGATAAAGCCCGAAAGCAGAGATGATGGGGCACAGTGGAAAGAAAAAGTCGCGGCATGGGGACCAGCGATAAAAGCAGCGATAACTGCCAAGGGACCGCAGGCCGCTGAAATGATGAAACTGCTCGCCCAAGCCAACGCCTTATCCAAGCCGGGTGGCAACCTAACTGAAGCGATTGCCAAATTGACGGAATGTCACGCACTAATCGAATCAACCCATTCGACGAGCGATCCTTCGGCGCAATTCAATGAACGTTTGCGGACTATGTTGCCAGCGGTTAAAGCTGCCATCGGCACACCCGCAGGCGATTTGGCAAAACTGAAAGTCAGCGAGGCGGGGAAGTTTGCCCGCGACAAGAGCTTTGAACAAGCCAATGCGTTGTTGGATGAGGCCCAGTCAGCGCTAACGTCAGTCACTGAGTTGGAAGCTGACGCAAGAGGTGACGACGAAGTGACGGGAGATCGCGAGTCGGAGTTCGAGGAAGAAGCGGCGCAGGAATCGCAATGGCGGCGCAAGTTGGCTTTGATCGAGCCGCTGGTGCTTGCCGCCCAGAAAAACCGAGCCAATGAAGCATCATGGATGACAATGCTCATGTCCGCACAAGAGCGAGCTGATGAGTGGAACTTCGACAAGGCTCTTGAATTGCTGGCCAGGATTGAAGAGCGACTGAACACTCCACCCGTAACTTCACCCGGATGGGATGCGGCACTGAAAGATTGGACCCAGGTCCGTGGTCAGGCGATTGAGGTATTGAAGTCGCTTGAAGCAGCCATTAGTGAAATGCAAGACCTAGAGGGTAACCAGGCGATTATTCTGCTCAAAGCAATCCAAGCAAATCTGTCTCCAGCGCCTAATAACTTGAACGCAGTCAATGAATTGGAAGTCTACATTCGATCCGACAAGATTCTACAGGATGCCGAGTCACCCAACGGATTCGGGATCGACGTCAACATTCGAACACCGCTGATTGCAGCTCTGTCGGGGCTCAAACGGCAAATCACCGCGTAATTCAGCTAACTGATCAAGGATTGCAACATGGGTGGCAAAGACAACGCGTTATATGCGGTACTAAAAAGAAGTCTCAAGATTGGCCCCAAGCAAGTGAAGAATAAGGAGGGGAAACCAGTTGATACGAAGAACAAGATTCTGACAGGATCGTGGGAAAGCACTGGGTGGTTTTTTGGCTCTGGGGGAAAGGATGGCAAGTCGGCGTCCGTTGTAAAGATTGAAACGAACTTCAACAATCTCGTCAAACAATTCAACGAGACGACATTGGATGCCGTCTTGGAAGTTCCAGAAGAACTGCGGGCGGATATGCCTGAGGATCTAAAAGTCATTCGTAACGCAATTGATAAACTCGCCAACACGGAAGTGAACAACAACGATGAGGAGCGCAATGCGTTCCTTGATGAAATTGCCAAGGTGCAGGTTTTGGTTAATGAACTCGAATCGAGGGCCAGCTCGGCAAAGAAGGTGGGCGAAAAACGCATTGAGCAACAAATCACTTACAGCCTTCCCCAAAAACTTCCGTTCAAGCTTTCTCTAACGTCACTGAACGCAAAGACGAAACCAACGACAGAAAAAGGTGGCGGTATACTTGAGCTTTTCGATGAAGATGACGAACCATTTACGGAAATGGAATTCAACGAATTGGGTGAGTTCAAGTTCGCAATTCGTGCCAGTGGAACTCTGACTTGCAAGGAAAAAGAGGTTCCATTGACTATCAATCCGCAAAAGGGAACTTCGATAATCGAATGGAAGTTACCGCCGGAAATTCCAATCAACCAACATGTCAGGCTTAAATTACTGGGGGCTAAGGCTAAGGCTGGTGATGGAGAACTAAAATTGGTGGAGCCTCCTGACGGAAAATTTACAGCAGCCGGAGAGAAGACGGTCAAAGTTGAACTCAGCGAGACGCCCACATTCAAAGGTTGTACCGTCACTGGTAAGACCAAGGTTATCCCAGCAGAACAAGAGATTGAATGGAATCCGCCACCTATAACGTACCCGAATGCATTTACCGACGAGCAGCGCAACGCGAAGATTAAGCGAGGAATTAAAGGTGAATTAGAGCCGAGTGCGTATACATTTCCAGAACCAGAGGTTGGGAAAGTGACCCTGACTTTAGTTGTTCCGGGCAACGTTAATTGGCTTGAAACCACTGTCGAAGCTGACGTCGTGGTGCTGCCGCCCGAGCCTCCCCAATTCGCCGTGAACAAGACGAAGGATTGTGAGCAGGCCAAGATTAGTCAAACAATGCAAGGAAAAATTGTTGATGGCCAGGAGAAGCCTAGCGAAAAGGGTAAAGTGCGAGGCGGACACTCTGCAAACATTCTCAAAGACAAGAAGAAATATAAAGCTGAAGTGTTGGAGCTTAACCAAGATGGTACCGCATCGGTAAAGTTCCGAATGCATTTGGGAGAAGACGAAAAAGGAAAAAAAATTTGGTCTGACTTGAAAGAATCTACTGTCGCTCCAGATAACTGGAACAGTGTTGCAATTTTGGCAGCCACCGTTCAAGTCGGAAAAGCTCCAGCGACGTATACCCGTAGTGATGGGTACACTTTACACACAGCGATAGTCAACGGCGTACAATGGGACGTCATCAAGGATGGGGACGGAGAGGTCAAAGCGTCTTACCCGACTGGTGGTAAATTGACATCTGAAAAAGCGTTTAAAAAGAATAAATAGCAAATCAAATAGCGGCGTGGCAGCGGCGGGTAGTTTTTTCCAATGAAGATTCTTGCGTGCAATACAGTGAGCCATAATGAGCGTCTTTGAAGAATTCGATGAGTATCTTGGTGAAGAAGTTTCGCTAGGGTTCTGGTCTGAGATGGGTGTGGACAATGCCGCGCGGATAATCGTAGAGTTCGCGCCTGGAGATTGGTCAGCACTAAAGTCTTGCTGGCACGAACGCTCGAAAGAATGGGTCAAGCGATGTATCGAGGTGTTAGAGTATGCCGATTCAAAGCAGAGTATCCCGCTGCTTTTGGAGATGCTCACTCACTACGACGACGACGTCTCTCAAAGGGCCGCTGATACGCTTGAAACCAATCGCCTTAGAGCGGTCTCAATCGAGGCAAACTTGCAAGTGAAATCCCGCCTCGAAAAACTAATCCAAAATCGCCCACAAATCGATGCTGAAACGGATCAAGCATTGCTAAGTCGAATTCAGTTCCCACCAGCCTAGTACGTAGAATCTGGCAAGATGATCGTGAAATCGCTGATTATTCGAAAGTGCTCGCGGACAAACGGTTGTTGTTTTCGTCCCGGCTCTACGATCATGTAGCCTATCTCTCTAAGCTTGATCTCTTGAGGTAGCTTCGCGTATTCCTCTTTGCTCATCCACTCTGGGCGAGTAGAGCGAGGCCAGACAACTATGTGATCTTTCTTTCCGACACGTTTGCCTTTTCGGAAATCTGTATGTCGACTTTGCCCTTGAATCGTCCCATCGCTGCGTCCATGAGACAGCCAGTTGCAAGAGAGATCAACCCAACGCAGCGCGCTATTGGAAAGCCAAGTCCGGGCTTCCTTGCAGCAGTCACCTGTATTTGAATCAGGGACCTTCATACCAAAGCGAGCTAAGTATGAAGAGACCCGAGCAACGGCCGATCGGCAGGAGGCTTCTTTGCCATCCCGTAGCACTTGGCTCATAAAAGCCCAAAGTACAATTGACGTATGAAAGACTCCACCGAAGCAAGCAC
>JANODD010000142.1:0-38068 GCA_031412515.1 Planctomycetia bacterium
AAAGTCGGTAGCGGAATGCGTCAAGCATTTCGTGCATGCAACTTTGGCCCGCAATATCAACTCCCGAAAGCCTTGACGGCTTCCGCTACTGCGTTTGTTCACGACTTTCCGACCGCCCAGCTTCCACCTTGCCGAAGTTTCAAGCGAGACCAGCTACTAGCTGGACATCGATCTGAACTCAGTCGCAACTCAGTCGCAACTCAATCTCGATTAAATCGCAAGCTGGAAGCATACGCCACTTTAGTTTATGATGATGCGGCAGCCAGAAGGGCTGTCGCAGTCAAATCTCTTTCCAGGACGTTTCGTAATGGATCAACTTCTAGTTGCACAGCTGTCAACAACGACCATCGTTTGGTGGGTCATCATCGGCTTTTTGCTCTTGCTGGCGGCATTCACCTTTATTTCGTTCGCTGCTTTTGGAGCTTTATGGGTCCAAGCCTATGCGGCTAGCGCGCGTGTCTCAATGTTCAGCTTGGTCGGAATGTACTTTCGTCAAGTCAAAGCGAGCATCATCGTCAACGCAAAAATCATGGCTGCACAAAGCGGTCTGGACATCACGTCGCGAAACGGAATCACGACTCAGCGCCTCGAAGCTCATTATCTGGCTGGTGGAAATGTGATGAAAGTCATGCAAGCCATCATTGCCGCCCATCGAGCCGACATTGACCTCGACTTTGATCGCGCCGCTGCGATCGACTTAGCAGGTCGTGATGTGCAAGACGCTGTAAGCACTAGTGTGCATCCTAAGGTTATCGATTGTCCTGATCCAAGACGTAGCGGAAAAGCAACCCTAAGTGCAATTGCAAAGGATGGCGTTGAGTTGCGAGTGCGAACGCGTGTGACCGTGCGAACGAATCTTGAACAGTTGATCGGTGGCGCTACTGAAGAAACCATTATTGCCCGCGTTGGTGAGAGTATCATCAGTAGCATCGGCTCATGCGAATCGCACCAAATGGTTTTAGCCAATCCCGACATGATCTCACGAACGGTATTGCGGCGCGGACTGGACGCTCAGACTGCTTTTCAAATTGTCTCGATCGACATCGCTGACATCGACGTGGGCGATAACATTGGCGCTCGTCTGCGCGCCGATCAAGCCGAAGCGGATGTTCGCGTGGCTCGCGCCTTCGCTGAATCTCGCCGTGCCGAAGCGATTGCCACTGAGCAGGAAAACCGGGCAAACGTTGCGGAAAACCGCGCGAACTTGGTACTCGCCGAGGCCGAAGTCCCCAAAGCGATGGCACTCGCAATCAAACGAGGCAACTTTGGTACGGTCGATCACAATTAGTGCTTAATCCAGCTTTATTTTGGGGATCGTAGATGTGAGCCGACGGCGCTAGCCGCGGGTGAACGAAGTACTTGACTCGACGTGACTTATTTACAATCTAAAGACCAACGATTTATGGCCGACAGGTTAACGTTGGACCAATTTTTAGTTTTGCACGACAACCACTTCGTTCACCCGCCGCTAGCGCCGTCGGCTCACTGGTGTTGATCCCAAAATCAAAGTTTGACGAAGTACTAGTGAGTGTCGAACAATTGTCTCAATTGTTTCGATCATGGTTATGACAGACGTGCGACACTCATTATAACTCTCACCCAGGCATCAACATTGGCTCGCAGCAGTGAACGCGTTTCGTTTATCGGTGGTTCCGGCTTTCAACTCGCTGGAATCATTGATGTCCCTGACGCCGATCCAAAAGCAATTGTACTCTTTACGCACTGCTTCACATGCTCAAAAGATCTGAAAGCGATCGTGCGCATTAGTCGCGGTCTCGCTGAGCAGGGTTACCTGGTGTTGCGTTACGACCTTACAGGACTGGGCGGTAGTCAGGGGGATTTTTCACAGACGAACTTCACTACTAATCGCGCCGACTTGCAAGCGGCTTCCAATTTCTTGAGCGACAACTTTGCACCTCCAGCCTTCCTGATTGGTCATAGTTTTGGCGGTGCATGCAGTTTGTCGATGGCTGAAGAGATTCCAAGTGTTCGAGGGATCGTTTCACTTGCATCCCCCAGCGATACGACTCATCTGGCCGATCTGCTGCTTCGCATGGATCCGAAGATTGCTTCGGAGGGCGTGGGTCAAGTCACTATCGGTGGTCGAACTTACGCGATCGCCAAGCAAATGATTGCCGATTTTCGCACCTTTGATCTACCAACGCGGCTTCGAAAACTCGAAAAGCCAACGCTACTTTTTCACTCACCCGAAGACGAAACGGTGCATTTTGACCATGTCATGAGACTCTATGGCTTGCTTACCCAACGAGCGATGGACGATAACACCCCGCCTGCGGCCGCCAGTCTGATTTGTCTTCCCAAAACCGACCATCTGCTCGTCAACAATCCCGCGGATGTCACCTTTGTCATTGACATGTCGACCGCCTGGTTCTCAAGGATTTTGGCATAATCCGCAATAACAAGCGGAAATTCTTGATAGAGAAAAACGTCTCAGCAAACCGCGGAAGCATGTACAATAGACACAGTTTCCCTACCGAGAATTAGCCATCCTCTACCTGATCCTCCGTATTCCAGGTCTCACCGATGAAAACTTTTATATTGCGGCGCATTGCATTTGGTTTGCTTGCCGCCCTTTTGTTGCCAATATCATTCGCCCGGGCAGCGGATGTCAACTACGAACGTCAAGTCGCTCCGCTGCTGAAGACTTATTGCGCGGGCTGCCATAACGATAGTGATAAAGAAGGTGGCCTGTCTCTGCTTTCACTCAATGCGTTGCGTGCGGGAACACCCGAGGGGGCAGTGGTCATTGCGGCCAAACCGGAAGACAGCAAGTTATTCAAAGTCATTTCAGGCTCGGCCGAGCCAAAGATGCCTCCCAAAGATGAACCCCAACTGAAACCGGAACAGATTGAGTTGATTCGAGAGTGGATTGCCCAAGGTGCGAAAGGTGAATCACAACCCAGCGGGCTGATGTCGCGACTTGTCGCTCCGCAGTTAGCTAAGGATCCAAGCGCTGCCACCAAAATATCCGCCGTCGGTTCCACTGGAGCGGACCGGGTCGCAATCGGCAAGTTTGGTTCTGTAGAACTCCGCAGCGGCTCGGGCCAAACGATATGGTCCGTTGATCAATTGCCTGGCAAAGTCAATCAACTGCGCCCAAGTCCCGATGGCAAGACGCTAATCGTTGCAACCGGCGTGGCGGGCGTTGCAGGCGAGATCCTGTTGCTCGACGTTGATAGCGGTCAAGTCCAACAGCGCATGCAAGGCCACTCGGACGCAGTGTACTGTGCAAGCGCAAGTGCAGATGGCAAGTGGATCGCCTCTGGCAGTTATGACAAGTCAATCATTGTATGGGAACGCGCTAGCGGCAAACTGGTCCGAACGTTGCACGGACATAACGGAGCAATCTATGATCTGGACTTTGATGCAACGAGTTCGCTGATCGCAACCGCCAGTGCAGATCAAACAGTGAAGCTGTGGAGTATCAACGGAGAGCGGCTCGACACACTCGGACAACCTCAAGGCGAAGTGTTGAGTGTACGGTTCTCGCCCAACGGCAATCACCTGTTCGCTGCTGGAGTCGATCGTCAGATTCGGAAATGGCAAGTGATCTCGCGTAAAGAGCCCGCTATCAACCCACTATTGGTCGCTCGCTTTGCACATGAAGATGACGTATTGCAGATTGCATTTTTAGAAGGCGATCAAATGATTTCGACTTCGGTGGATCGAACTGTAAAGCTCTGGGACACCGATCAGCTTCGCCCGCTCGGGCAACTTGGAACCACGCCTGATATTCCCGGCGGCATCTTTGCGAATTCAGAATCAATTCAAGTCTTTACCCTTAGCGGTGAAACGGTCACGATCCCTTTAGAGAAGATTCACGAACGCGTGGCTGCATCGACCAGAAAGCCGATTCCAAGCAAAGTTCAAGAAACGTTCACCGCCGAAATTGCAAAACTAGCGAGTCTTGCTGACGTTAAACCTTCGCCGATTGGAGAATCGGAACCGAACGACGAGTTCGCTCAAACCGCTAAGATCGATCTGCCCGCACAGGTCAACGGCATAATCGAAATGAAAGCAGCCGGAGTTGCAGATGTCGACCTTTATCGTTTCTCGGCCGCTGCTGGACAAGCTTGGATTTTTGAAGTCAACGCAAGCCGTAGCGCTTCGCCGCTCGACAGTCGCATTGAAATTTTAGACGAGTATGGCAAAAGTGTTTTACAGACTCGATTGCAAGCCACGCGTGAGTCATATTTCACCTTTCGCGGCAAGGACAGCAACACCAGCGACGACTTTCGCCTTCATAACTGGGAAGATATGGAGTTGAACGAGTTGCTCTATTCCGATGGAGAAATCGTAAAACTCTGGCTTTACCCACGCGGTCCCGATTCCGGTTTCAAAGTTTACCCAGGTGCAGGCTCACGCTACACCTACTTTGGATCGACACCCACATCGCATGCACTCGGAGCTCCGGCTTACATTGTTCGCGAATTGGTGGACGAGGAAGAAGCGTTGCCAAATGGGCTGCCCGTTTTCCCAGTCTATTACGAGAACGATGACGATGGTCAGCGGCGATGGGGGAAGGACTCGAGGTTGTCCTTCGTCGCACCGCGGACAGGCGACTACTTTTTGAAGATCCGAGACGCTCGCGGATTTGGCGGCGCGGATTTCAAATACACACTCGACATTCACCCGCCGCGTC
Organism: Planctomycetia bacterium; assembly: GCA_031412515.1. GTDB lineage: Bacteria > Planctomycetota > Planctomycetia > Pirellulales > Pirellulaceae > Aureliella. The sequence goes on from JANODD010000142.1 coordinate 4,664, forward strand.
CGGACTTTGAAATCAAAGTCGCTAGCAGCAAACTGAAAATTCCGGTTGGCAGCGGGCGGGAGTGGCAAGTTACGGCGACGCGATTGGATGATCTCGAAAGCGAAATTGCCGTTGAATTAAAAGGTCTGCCCGAAGGTTTCATTGCAACCAACCCATTGGTGATTGAAGCTGGTCAACTGGTTGCACAGGGCTCGATCTATGCGACTGCGGCCACGCAATCGCTTCTAGATTCAATTGCTGATGGCGAGAAAAAAACGGACAAGCCTGCGACAAAAAAAATCGAATTGACGCTGGTGGCACGCAGCGTAGGCCAAGGTCATTTGATTGAGCATGAACTCAAAGAGAAGATTGAAATCGAACTAGTGACTTCGCCAGAGCTGAAAGTACGGCTGGTTGATGCACTCGATAGCTCGCATGATCTCGAGGAGCTGAACATCCGCCCCGGTCAGACAATTACTGCGAGAGTTGTCATAGATCGGGCCGATATCAAAGGGCCAGTTAGTTTCGGTGGCGACGATTCCGGTCGAAACTTACCGCATGGAACAATCGTCGACAACATCGGATTGAACGGTCTGCTGCTACCAGATGGAGTGAACGACCGAGAGTTCTTTATCAAAGCTTCGAAGTGGTTGCCTCCACAGCGTCGGCAGATTCACCTTCGAAGTCAATCCAAAGACAATCCGACTTCGAAACCGATTTGGCTCAACGTTTTGCCTGCGCAGTAAATTGTATTTTCGAGTAGCTGGGTTTGTAAAAACCCGGCCGAAGTGTGGACAGCCCCTCTATTGCTTTGTCCATATTAGATTTTTGGGTCGAACAATTGCGCTACCCGGGATTGATTGAGGTAGCGGAAGCCGTCAAGGCTTTCGGTTATTGAAATTACGTGAGATTCACGAAATGCTTGACGCATTCCGCTACCCAAAAATCTAAAAGCACTAGCTCAAATTCACCACATCCGGTTTCCTATGAAACCAGCTATAAGAACCAAATCGATGAAACGATCTTCAAACCGCGGTTGCTTATTTTACGGAGGCGGGTTTTTCGTCGGTTTGCCTTTGTTGCTGCTAGCCATCGGACTGTTAGTTATAACCGGGCAGGAACGCGCGTCGAAGCGAAAGCTAATCGAGCGAATCGACAAGATAGTGGCTCAGGGCCTACCGGTTGACGACTCAACCATGCTGAGCTTTACCAATAGTCTTACAAGCAAAGAAGACACCAAGGAATGGCTGGCTGTGTTGGGTGAATTGACGAGTGACGGGTATGTAAAGTCGGCGAAAGGAATTCCCCTGCTCGATCCACTCGCGGAGGAAGAGCGTGTTGTTCCTGCTCCCGGTCAAGCTTGGGGATATGAGAAAGTAACTCGAGATTTTATTTCTAACTGGAACGACCTCCGCTCGAAGGTCTTGAAGCTTTCGCTGAAGCAACTTGAACCTGGCGCTAAGCCTGTTCGTTTCATTACCGAATTCAATGCAGTGAACACACTTTTACCGCAAACTCAAAATGTGCGTTCTGCAGCGCAGCTTCTGCAGTTGAACGGCCGGGTCGAAGTCTACGATCGCAACTCGCCGAAAACAAGACTTAGCATCGAAGCTCTGTTAGGATGCTCGCGGACGATCGCGGGTGAACCAATTCTTGTGTCTCAACTGGTCCAAAGTTCGATCGAAGGGATGGGCATCGATGTTTTACGCACAGCCGTTGAAAACGATGTGTTAAATGAGAAAGACCTTCTCGTTTTGCTACCTCGCATTTTGGACGGTATCAACATTAGGCCACAATGGAAGTTCAGCTTGCAAGGCGAGCGTGCGCTGATGCTACCGGCATTTCGACACCCTGAGCTACTTCAACGCAGCGATGCTATACGATGGTTACCGGGCCGATCGGCGGACGCACTTCATTACCTTGATTTTATGGATCAGATCTTAGCTGTGCCTGATGGTGATTTTGATGAATTCAAATCCGAGCTATTGAAACTCGAACAGAACTTCCACCGCGATTTCGATGGAAATATGCTCCAGAAATATGATTCAGTAATGACCATGGCGGCGATACCTGCTGCTGCAAGCATCGGCGATGCTTTTATTCGGGATGCAATGCAGCGACGACTGGCAGCCGTTTGTATAGGAGTTCGACTCTACGAAAAACGAGTTGGCAAAATGCCGGCGAGCTTAGACGATCTCAAGTCGTTGGAACTCGGCAAGCTGAGTTTGGAAGCAGGGGTTTTGCTGCCACTAGGTAAGAAGCCGTTCGGTTATCGCGTGGAGGACAGCCATACCTCGGTGTGGGGATTTGATTCAAGCCAAGATTCATCTACGCCGGCGGAACCGCCTGGCACCGATGATGGATCTTATGAGGCTCAAAGAAATAGACTCTGGCTATGGGCTCTGGAACATAAAAAGAAAGAATGAAGCACTAGTTCTTAGGTTGCATACTAATCAACACGTTTCCTTGCGGGCAATTCTCGACGCCGCGAGGACGGCAGGCAACGTCGCGAACATGGGCGCGTTGAACGGTTAAGCAGGTCTCAATTAGGTCTTGAAGAATTGGGACAGCCAGATCCCAGCTGCTTCGATCTCGTTCGGAGACAGCCTTTGAAAGCTGTGTAGCCAAATGCTGTATGGCCGGGTAGTCGTTCTTTTCACCAACAATCGCCAATTGGCTGAGCGCTATTCCAAGGGCAGGAGCGTCGTGAGTTTCATAGGCATGCAGAGTGCGTTCGGTCAGATGGCCAATTCGAATCGACGATCGATCATTGCCTGAAGATATGCAGTATCGACTATCGGGCCGCCATCCGATTTGCAAGTCAATGAATCGTTCTACCAAGACAGGGTCGAACTGTGTTCCCGCGCATCGACGTAGTTCGGCAAACGCTTCTTCGGCCGGTCGTCCAGGTCGATAGACCCGATTCGATACCATGGCATCGTAAGCGTCGACAATGCAAACAATGCGTGCGCCGATTGGAATGTCGTTGCCCACTGGCCCATCCGTTGGAGTGCGCGCTCCGTCGAAACGATAGTGATGATAACGAACGATATCGGAAAGGGGCGGGGAATTGAATGACGATTCGACGATTTCAACGCCCATGCGAGCATGCGCTTCCATGACTTTCCATTGTTCCTCGGACAACTTGCCAGGATGCAAGAGCACTGAATCGGGGACACCGATTTTTCCTATATCGTGTAAGAGGCCAGCAATCTCGAGAATGTACAATTCGCCAATAGGCAACAGCCCTCTTGCTAGCGCGACGCTCATCTCGGCAACACGTTGACTATGCAAGGCGGTATCGGCATCGCGATAGGCGAGCGCAGCGTGCAACGACGTGACCGCATGGTAGGAAATGGGTTGATCTGCATCCGAACGAATGCGCAGTTCGGCGGCTCGCTGGTCATTTTCCGCCGCCAATTCAGCAAGCAACGAAATGTTCCAGCAGCGAACGGCGTTACGTCCGCCGTGTTTGGCCGAGTACAGCGCTTGGTCAGCCTGCTCGAGCATCGCTTGGAAACTAGCGGCTCCGAAACTGGCTGCAGAGACACCGAAACTCGCGGTAACGTGATACGGCTCGGCTAATTTTTCCCAGATCGCTACCCGCACCTTTTCCGCAATTGCAACAGCGTCATGGACCGGCATGGCGGGAAGGATAATGCAAAACTCTTCGCCACCATAGCGACCTACTACACCTGAATTGCCAACGGCTTCAATGATCGTTTTCGCTACATCCTTGAGGACTTGATCACCCGCCGCGTGTCCATAGTTGTCGTTCAATTTCTTGAAATGGTCGACATCGAGCATCACGCAGTTGAGTTCTTGAACCTGGCAGGCCTGCTCACCCCATACACGATCCAACTCCTCGAACAGGGCGCGACGATTCCAAACACCGGTTAGCGCATCCTTCGAGGCAAGTTCTTGTAGACGCACATTTTGTTCGTGAATCAATTCGCGGGAACGTTCAATTTCAGAAACCGCATTGATAAGACTTTGCTTTTGCTGCTCCAGCGTTGTAACATCTTCGAAATTGACAAGTGTACCTGCCAGCCGCTCATTGGCATCAAAGACGGGCGTTGCGTTCACTACAAAGCAACGCTCGAGCTGCGAATCATCAATCAGGAACACGGTTGCCCCTGAGCATCGAAGCTTGGTGGAGATTGCAGTTTCCCAAGGAGTCGATGCCGCGGCAAATCGCCAATTGAACTTATCGAGCGATCGGCCGATCAGTTTTTCGCCGTCGATACCACAACTCTTCTGGAACGATTCATTGGCCAATACAATCCGCTTCTGTCCATCGAGGATAACCACTCCCCCGGCCAGAGTATCAAGGGTATTGCGTACTCGACGCGGAATTGCGTTGCCCGAGTTGAGAGCTGGCAAAGAACGCCGCAAGAGCACGCCAAAACTGACTAAGTTCAAGGTTAAAGCAATGAGGAAATTCTTTATCTCACCTCCCTTACCTTCGTCCGGTGTACTGGAAAAGGCAACTTCCAAATCACCCCACGACCGATTGTTACGCAGAATTGGAACTCGTACGTTCGATGCGGTAGAGGGTTCACCGGGTGCGAGATGCCACGACTTTTCAGGGTTTCCAATCGATTGAACTACAAAACCGTCGAAGCGCACCAAACGAATACTGTCAACGTTCGTGGATCGCTGAGCAAATTGCTCAATCTGCTGGTCGATCGCAAGCTGGTCCTGCCGATGGAGATGCAACGAACAACTAATCGCAATCTCCTCGCATACTGCAACCCGCTGGCGGATAGACTCTTCAATCGCCTTCGACAGTTGCTGACTATTGCCAACAACCAGCAACGGCAGCGTCGATAGCAACGCTAGTAGCACCGTTAATTTGGTTGTGACGGACAGGCGACGCATTATCTTGTCTACTTAGGGGGCTCTTAGCAACGGATTCTGAAGCGAAGAAGTGTTGCTTATTTACTAACCGTTAAACTTCCATGGTTAATTTTCGTGATTTGGTTAGACGTGAATTGCCTCGACGCATCGTTCGATTGAAGCGACTGTAACGCTTACAACCGGTGAACGAAGTTGAGCACACGATTTTATGGTCTCCGAATCCAGCCAAATTCCGTGCCGAATTTGGCGCAAGCTCGCCTTCAGATTGCTTTTTTGACGCGTAGTGATGTTGGCTTTTCCTTTTAATAGGGAAGTAACATCTGAACAATTAAGGAGGGTACTTTCCCGCCAGCCAATACTGTCCGTGAAAGTCATCTTTGACCGATTCAAGACCAACGGTCTACTCGAACATTGTCATCTAACATATGACGTGAAAAATGCGACTAGCCTAATGACAGCATGGATGTTGTCTACTATGCCTCCAAGTCTTACTTATTAAGGAATAGGTTTCTTGGTGAGTCGATCACGGAAGATCACACACTACTTTGCCATTCTCATCGCGGCCTACGCCATGGTGTGTGGGGTCGCGGTTGCGCAGTCGACGAAGCTTCCCGAATTAGAAAAGCTTGATAACCAGCCTGGATTACCGACGGTCAGCGAAACGTTGGACTTCTCTCAGTTCTCATCCCAGGCTTTGCCCAGCGGCCTTCCTACGGTCCCCGAATTTGACTTATTTCCCGTGCCAGTTCCGCCCATCACCGAACCAGCCCAGCAACCTGCAATCATCCCGTTAGATACAAAAAAATATGAAGGTTCGCCACTTCCCGCGTTGGCGCAACCTTGGTGGTCAGAACTAAAGCCATTCCGCGGAGAGCCCGGCGAGTATCGAAACATCGAGCTGGACAACTTGATCTGGTTAGCGATTGCGAATTCGCCTTACGTGCGATCCTTATTAATCGAACCACAAATTCAAGAGGCACGAGCGTCGGCGACATTGGGAGTGTTTGACCCAACCCCGTTCGTCAATTCCATATTCAATGATTCGTCGAATCCTGTTGGCAATACTCTTACAACCGGTGGCCCCACGCGACTCAACGACCAATTGTGGGAAAACGGAGCTGGCGTTAAAGCAAAAACAAAGTCGGGGGCTCAAACGGAGCTCACACAGGAAATGAATTTCCACGACAGCAATTCCTTGTTTTTCAAGCCCAATCAGCAGTCTGACACGCGAATGGTGATGCGTTACACTCAGCCCTTGATGCGTGGTGCTGGAGCAACTTACAACCGGTCGTCTTTCGTAATTGCAAATCTATCCAATTCGGAGAGCGCCTATGACGTTACGCTGAAAATCCAGCAGCATGTGTTTACCATCACAAGCAACTATTGGGAACTTTATGTTGCTCGGGCTTACTACGAGCAATCGGAACAAGGACTCGAGAGACTTACAACTCTTCGCAATCAACTTGCTGGTCGCTCGGATCTAGACAGCTTAAAGAGCCAACTGTTTCGGGCTGACGCGCAAATCTCTCATCAGCGGTCTCAACAGGCGCGTGCTATTGCGCAGGTCACAGGAACGGAAGCAAAACTGCGTGCAGCAGTAGGAGCTCCTGAGCTTTCTGCCGCATCAGCGCGTATTCTTATTCCAATGACTGCGCCGGCCGATTGGAAACCCAACTTGGATGTCCAGTCGGAGCTTGGTTTAGCGCTAAATGTCCATCCAAATATCCAGGCGACACATACGCGGTTGAAAGCGGCCAAAATTCGATTGAAAGTCGCAGAAAATGAACTTCGACCAACACTGAATCTAGTCATGGAAGGTTACGCGCGTGGTTTGAATGGCAACAACAACTTCGGAAGCTCGCTGGGAGACCAATTCTCGCAGGGCAGACCAAGTTACTCTGGCGGACTGACGTATCAACGTCCCTACAATAACGTCGCGGCGAAAGCCATCATGCGCGAGAAACGGTTAGAAATGCAGAAGTTATTGTTCGATTTAGACAATGCTCTGCTCCTTGTCAGTGCCGAGGTCGAAAGTGAAATTGCTTCTGCAGAAGCAGCTTACGCTGAGCTCGAAGCGGCGGTGCGATCCACATTGGCGGCCCATGCGGAACTGGAATATCTGACCGCTCGCTGGGGCAACGCGTTCCTCGACGCAGCTCAAAGCGGAACTAGTCTGCTGCTCGATCAACTGCTAAACGCCAACGTGCAGCTAATCCAAGCCGAAAAGGCATGGGCACGAGCTCAAGCGGACCATATGCTCGCCCTGGCACGGGTTCGCCTTGCCTCCGGATCACTCTTGTCCGTTAACGAAGCCATTCCGCCATCAAGTCAGCGTTGACTTGCCGCTGGAGAGCCAGCACGTCCGTTACAGTCGTTAAAGTCCGCCACAAAATCACCGATTCGGATGCTGATCGCGCTCTATCACGTCGCACTGCGCAATTTCGTCCTACATTTCCACAGCAAGAAATCCAAGAACGCGAGCTCACCCATTTTTGTTTGGTGGGAGTGTTTTGTTTCGGACAACGCCCCAGTTGTGATGTTTAAGTGTTTTGAACTGGAATACCATGCCCCTTTGGCGAGTACCTTTAACGACCACACTCGTTGCGGTGCTGTCACTAATTTGCGGAGTCGCAATTAGTCAACAGCAAAACAACAAGGTGGAAGGTACGTCTGGAAGTCCACAAGGTGTTCTTGAACCTTGGCGAACCAGTGAAGTTGCCTGTAGCGAATCAGGCTTGCTGCAACAAGTGTTTGTAAAGGTTGGTGACCGCGTCGAAATCGGAGACCATTTAGCGGAACTCAAGAGCGAGTCGATTCGGTTGCAGTTGCAGATGGCGGAAACGCAAATGGGCGCCGTGGGTAGAATTGAAACAGCGAAAGCAGAAGTTGTTCTGAACGAACGCAAGCTGGCTGCGATTACGGAAGCTCGCAAAAAGGACTTTAGTAGCCAGATGGAACTTGAGCGATCCGAAATGGATCTTGCCACCGCGCGTGGACGCCTCAAAACCGAACTTGAAGAACGCGGCATCCTTGAATTGCGAGCGGCTCAGTTGCGGCAAGTTTTACAAGACCGATTAATCGTGGCTCCGATCGCTGGACAGGTTACCGTCATTCATCGGGAATCTGGTGAACTCGTCGCTGCGAACGCACCAGAAATAGTACGTATCGTAGACATTTCAAAACTGCGCGCCCGATTCTATTTGACGGAACATGAGATCGGACGTCTACATGACAATCGCGCCGTGCAAGTCGAATTGGCAAACGGAAAGCATGTCCCTGGCACCATCGAAAGTATCGCACCTGTTGCGGACAAAGAAAGTGGTTTGATTGTCGTCTCCGTGTTAATCGATAACCTAAACTCCGATATCCGCAGCTCTCGCTGCATGCTCATGATCAGAAAATAAAAGGGGGCAGGCCTCTTTTTATCAGAGTCAAGTCTTCTAAGCGAATCGCCGGCGACGGAAAGCACTAAACTAATGACACCTCAGTTCGATTCGAACGCGGTAGCGTCTGCGTTGACTGCTTTTGCGACGGTTGACTCGCCCATTGCACCGCAAACTCAGCCGCAGAATCCGACGCCCAGTTCGACGCCCAGTTCGGAGCAGCTTAAGTCCATTTCTTCCAGTGACCGACTGATCGACTGGAACGCCGCCCATCCCGATGGCTCCGATTCAACCATCCACGATTTATTAAAAACGATCGGCCATCGGCTGAACGCAGAGATCTATTTTGGTCGTGCGCTGCCTAACGGTTGCGCAGGGACCATCTTCAGTTCACAGTTTGAAGCGCATGCGCCAAGTGAAGTTTCCGTTGGTCTGAGATCGAGCGTAGTTGAAGCTTGTTTCGCGACAGGCAGGTTCCTATTTGCCAGCGAAAAAGATGCTACATCAGGCGTACTAGAAAATTATCGCCGCGGTGAGAAGTTCCAGTTTGCAGTGGGACTATCGATCCCTGACCTGCGTGGACCAACTGAAATGTCGTCGGGAGTTGTGATTGGCTTCCGCGACGCATTGCCAAGCAACTTGGATCTGTCAAAGTATTTGACTCAACTCCGCCTCGATCTTGCAAGCTGGGTCCAAGCATGGCATGCGTGTCGCGATTGCCGAACGCCCAGCGCTTGGTGGCGAACGGTTCGCTCGCTGCAGCGACATCGTAACAAGTTTATTGGTATGGGTATTTGCTTGGGTTGTCTTTTGACGTTTCTGCCCGTTCCCTATTGGCCTCGGCGCGAGTGTGTGGTTGAACCGTCCGCACGGCGATTTGTATCCAGTCCAATCGACGGCCGCGTTCTGAAATCTCTCGTGCGTCCAGGTGATGTCGTGGAAGTTGGCCAAATCATTGGTCAAATGGATGACGAACAAATTCGCTGGGAACTCGGTTCCGCTCAAGCTGAACTCGAGCAAGCCAGTAAACAACAAGACAGCGCGCTGGCTCATCAAGAGGGTGGCAAGATGCGGCTCGCTCAACTAGAACAGCAAAAAGTTTCGCTTAAGATCCAAGGTCTACAGGCACAATTAGAACGGCTTGAACTGCGCAGTACCGTGGCAGGCGTCGTGTTGCAGGGTGAATGGTATCGAAGTGAAGGCGCACCCGTTGCTCGCGGTGACACCCTGTTTGAAATCGCTCCGCTGGAAAAAATGACTGTACAAGTACATCTGACGACCGAAGACCTCGGTGAGATTGAAGTCGACGATTCTGCAACCGTTCGAATCGATTCTGCGTACGGTGAAGCTTGGCCGGGCACATTGTCACGGATCGACCCGCGCGCCGCGGTGATCGATAACGAAGTTCGATTTGTGGCTGACATGGAAGTAGAAAATAAAGAGAACCGTTTGCGGCCTGGCATGAAAGGTTCCGTTCGCATTGACGCGGGCTACAAGTCCATCGGCTGGGCGATTTTCCATCGACCCTATCGTTGGCTAATGAAGAACCTGGTGTGGTAGCCTTCCGATGAAAATTCCACTACCAGCAATACGACGCGATTTACGATTCACGCCTCACCTGCAACACAATGAATTGTGGTACGCAGTTGAAGATCGGGTGAATGGCCGCTTTTTGCGCATGGGTTGGCAAGAATATGCCGCTGCCATGCAGTTCGACGGTGTGAAAGATGCCCAGGAGATCATCGCCGCCGCCAGCGCAATGGACGAAACATTCAAGCTGACTGAAGTTGAAATCGGCCAGCTGGTTACTTGGTTGTTGCGAGTTGGTTTTCTGGTCAATCCGCAGGCCAGCACTGTCCGGCGCACTTCGCCCGAAATGCTAAGTTCTCGATCCGTTTGGGACCCCCTGGGAGCACGTTTTGCGCTAGTCAAAGGATCGCACGTAGAAAAAGTTGCTCGCCTACTCCAGCCGCTAACAAGCGTTCCGTCGGCAATCGGCGTTGGTGTGCTGGCTTTCATTGCAGCGATAACTGTCATTGTAAATTCCGGTCAGTTCTTCGAAACAACGAGCAAGCTGTTCGTTGCCGAAGGGCGGGTTTGGTGGATTGTTGCCTGGTTGCTTTTAAAAGTCGTCCATGAACTCGGGCATGCTGTTACCGCAGTGCAGGCGGGTAGTCCCATTCGATCAGCAGGCATTAGTTTTTTCTTTTTCGCTCCCGTGCCTTATATCGATGTATCAGATTTGTGGAGCATCTCCAATCGTTGGCAGCGGATACTGTGCTCAGCGGGTGGTATGTTGTTCGAGATTGCCGTTGCCTCCATAGCGGTATTCGTTGCCTTCGCAGCGGACAACGAGTCGCTGCGTTACCTTGCTTGCGCGATCGCAACCACCGGAACGATCACCACCATTGCCTTCAACGCGAACCCCTTTGTACGCTTCGATGGCTACTACATCCTTTCAGATCTTTTACAGAAATCGAGTCTTTGGTCGGATGGGCAGAGTGAACTGAAGTCGTTTGTACGCCGCCTGCTGCATCCGTTTGCCAAACGGCCAGAAGAATTTCGCCCTGCCTTACTTGCGTTCGGATTGGTATGCGCATTCAACCGTTGCGTGATGCTAATAGGAATCACTCTTTGGTCATTGATCGTGTGGCAAGGTTACGGAGTGCTCATCGTAGCCTGGGCTGCTTACGCATGGTTCCTTTCACCATGGATGAAGGCTAGAAAAACAGCTGCAATTGCGGCAGCGGCCCAGCCCCAAGGTCCGACGAAAACTTTTTGGTCTCAGTACTGGCAGCCGCTTACCGTTGCCGCCTTGATCGTCATTGCACTCCTCGCCCCGTCTCCAGTACAACCATCCGTTCCCGGAATTGTGGGGTTTCGTGAGCCAACTATCGTGCGAACCCAGTCCGAAGGCACACTCACGGAGGTCTATGTCGATGAGATGGATCACGTTAAAGTTGGCGATCCAATCGCACAATTCGAGAATCCGCAGTTGTTGCAGGTGCTCGCAATAAAACAACTGGAAGTCGCCGTAGCCGAGGAAACGATTGCGATCACACGAGCCCGCGGCGAGCTGGCGTTTTTTCAAGCAGAACAAGCCAAGTTGGTCTCGTTGAAGGAACAAGTCGTCCAACTGGAAAAGGATGCTAGTGAGTTGCTAATCGTGGCGAAAGTTTCCGGTACAGTCCTGGCCAACGATCTAAAACGACAGATAGGTCGCAACTTTAAACCGGGTGAACCGCTGACCATGATCACCCAGCCCGACGAGCTTGAGATCAAGCTATCGGCGAGCCAGCAGGATCATCGGTCGTTGAAAAACAGCAAAGGACGCGGCGTTCAAATTTCAAGTTCAGGCCGCAATCATTACTTCGGCGTGATTGACGAGATCGACTGGCGCGGCAGCGACATCCTGGACGAACCCGCATTAGCAGCAACTTACGGCGGACCAATCACCGTGGATATTGCATCCAAAGCAAATGAAAAAGAAGGCTTAAAGCTACCCTCGCCACGCTTCAAAGTTCGTATAAAAATGGATGAAGGAACGTCGAAGCGCTTAGTCCCCGGTCAACTCGCATGGGCTCGCATGCCAGATTCATCATCCAACCTGTTTGGGCTGGTTCAACGTTGGATGAAGAAGAAATGGGATGCAGCCAAATTGGAGAACAACGCAACTTAGTGAGCAAAAACTAGATGCGGCTGTTAAACTAACGTTGTACTTTGTTAAAATTCGTGTTTGAGCGACTTTTACCACGTCCTTCCACGTCCTTCGCAAAGCCTCAGAGCGTGCCACCCTAAAATTAATGTTAGATGAAGAACCTAGTGCTTTGTCCAACTTTATTTTGGGGTCGTAGATGTGAGCCGTCGGCGCTAGCCGCGGGTGAACGAAGTACTTGACTCGACGTAACTTACTAACAATTTAAGACCAACGATTTGCGGTCGACAGATTAACATTGAACAAACTTTTAATGTTGCACGACAACCACTCCGTTCACCCGCGGCTAGCGCCGTCGGCTCACTGATCCCGCGGCGAGCGCCGTTGGCGCACTGATCCCGCGGCTAGCGCCGTCGGCTCGCTGATCCCGCGGCGAGCGCCGTTGGCTCACTCATGTTGATCCCAAAATTAAAGTTGGAAAAGCACTAGTGTGTTAGCAGAAAAACAATCGACTTAACTTCGGATTGCAAGGTTTAACTGGTATCGAGCTTGGCCACGCCCGCGAGAACGAATGCGATCGCTGAAGATCATCAAAAGCATCGCGAACTTCACCAAGTAATGCTTAGTGAGCAAAAGCTGCAGGGGATGCTGGCTTGGGCTCTGTCGTTCATACTCCACGTCTTGGTATTATTCGTTTTGGCAGCCCTGCTCGTATTTGTGCCGGGCGGAACTGGCGGCGATAAGTCAGACGTCATCGATACTTCGATGATTTATGAAATGGCAGTATCTGTCGAGGTCAGTGGAGACCAGTTTGAAACCGAGGAACGCGGTGGCGGTGCGAGCGGCGGTAAAACCGCGGCGGACACGGCCAGCGCAGCAGCGAGCTTACCTGGATCCGACAGCGCACCGATCAATAGTGCCGCGGTACTGAGCGGGTTGCTGCCGACCAACGAAGGACCTCCCGGCCGAACTGGCAATGCTGCCGGCGGATTGGGACTTGGCAACGGCGGAGCGCAGCTAGGTGCTGGCGCAGGAATGCCGAAAGTCAAGACCAAGATTTTTGGTATCGAAGGGGAAGGACGAAGATTCGTATATGTCTTCGATCGCTCTGACAGCATGAATGGTTACGAAGGACGTCCGTTTGCCGTTGCCAAAGCCGAGCTGAAAAAGAGCCTCGAGTCGCTGAATGAAGCTCATGAGTTTCAGATCATTTTCTATAACGATGCACCAGTGGCAATCGGTGGTTTGGATTCGAACAGTCCGCGTTTAATGCTTGGTTCTGCCCATCAAAAGAAAACGGCGACCGACTTTGTGCGCGATATTCAAGCTACTGGCGGAACGCAGCACTTGCGAGCATTGCGGATGGCACTCAACCTAAATCCAGATGTGATCTTCTTTTTAACCGACGCTGATAAGCCTGCCTTGCGACAACGTGACATCGCCGATTTGCAAGATCGCGCCAGCCGCAGCAGTACGGCCATTCACGCCATCCAGTTCGGTGAAGGTCCTAACCAAAACAGCGGCAATTGGATCGAAGGTCTCGCCGTCGGAACATCCGGTAAATACCGCTACATCAACGTCAGCCAGCTCGGTGAGTAGGATGGGACGGATGGGACCTCAAGTTAGAAAATCTCCTGAGCCCCGCACTGCTGATGAATCTGATTGCAAACTTCAGGAGTGAGTCGCAGGCCGTGAGCGAGGTCACGCAAGTAAGCGGCTTCTTTATTCACATCCAACTCAATCGCTGCCAAGGAGATTGTGTATACCTTCTGTTCCAAACCGAGCGGAACGCTCCAAGCAAACTCACGGACGTCGAGCGGCTGGTTGAATTCGTTGCGGAGGAAGTCAATGACTTCCTGCGTGGGATTGCCGACACGTTCCAAAATGCTCTGTTGTTCGGCTTCAGAAATGTCACCATCACTTTTGGCCGCATTAATCATGGCGCGAATCAAGACGACCGCGTCATCATTTTGCTGCTGAGGATTGTTGTCTGGGTTGCGACGTGGCGGAGGAGCGGTCGGAAGCCGACTGGCTGGTTTTGTGAACGGTGAATTGGGCTGTGGAAACGGTTGCTGAGGCGCGGGCTGCGGAGTAGATCTTGGGATCGGCTGAGGAGTGGGCGACTGAGTTCGCTGCTGGCTGCGATTTTGAGCCACATTCAAAAGGTCTTCCAGTTCGCTGGCTTCCTGCTGCAAATCGCCTGGAGTTGAAACTCTTGTCGATCCGCGACTGCTGGACACCGGCGGAGCAGATTGCTTAGGTGCAGGCTGCCCAGGTGTGGATGGGCGTGATCCACCGGTCGCGTTCTTTAGAATCTGGCCGAGGATCGCACCGCCCAGTCCGCCGCCGCCACCACTGCCGCCGCCGCTTTTTCGGCCACCAAGCAAACTACCAAGAATTTCAATTGCATCCATCGAATACCTCCGCGACGGGAAACGTTGAGTTGAAGCACCAGTTTATCAAAAACAGCTCACGAGTTGTTACTTGACTTCAAGCATCCGTTCCAATGCGATCATCGAGTACTTTGCGATTTGAGTTTCAACTTCGCATGCCCCCCAAGTTTGCGAGGATTTTTGACTGCTGCTATAGTACCGAATCGACTGTAATTTCGCCTTCCTGTCTTCTCAATTTGTTGGCGATCCTGTGTTGCGCACGCGAATTTATCTGCTGCTGCTTCTTATGCCACTGGGTGTGCTTTGGTGGTGGCTTTGTTTGCACGTGCCAGTCTTTGGATGGGCCGGGCTTAGCCCCTTTCTGGATGGCAAACGTTTTACTTTAAGTCACGATCAGGGGCGATTTCATGAGTGTGTTGTATTGGACGTCGAGCGACAACACTATGATATGGTCAAAGAACCTATCGCCGGATTTCCTCCCGGCCGCGCAGGATTTAGCGCCAATACAACCGTCGTCGCAACCGATAAAACACAGAACATCTTGCGGCTAGAGTTGTATAATCACAAAGAGAAACGCGTGACTCGCTCGATCGAAACAAGCCTACCGCTCGACAATTTTCTACGCATCGTGAGCGAACGATTTGTTGTGGCGGATACCGACGTAGAGATCCGCTGGTTGGATCTTCTGGACACAACTGAGACGTGGCATGCGTTTCCAATTCTACGCGGCGACGACTCGTGGTTATGGAAACATCCCACGCTGCCCGTCTTTCGACGGTCAGCATTCAAACCCATTCCGCCTCGCAGCACACAGGCACCGCAGAGCTACACGGAGCTTTTTGGCTTTGACGAGCGTGGCCAATTGAGCATGTTAAGTAGCTGGCCAACAAGCCACTCCGGGTACCAAACACTCTCCAACGCATGGTTCCAAGAGAACACGATCGCAAGCCTCGCTCCCAGCGGATCGTTCATCGAGCTTCGCTCGTTGGAAGATGGAAAACTGAGCGGGACGCTTGAGCTAATTCCTTCCGTCGATTTATCCAAACAAAAATTCAGCTTGAATTACGGCCGTTTGACGATCGACGACGGAAGTCGCTGGCGACACTACTGCCTAGCGCATGAGAAATGGCTTGTACCACCGCTCGATGTTCAAGATCTTTGGTCGCGTGCAATCATGGAGCTTTCTCCCGACTCGCGCATTGCGATTTGGCAAAGTAGATCCGAACGGGCTGCCGTGATTACCGACACTCAAACGGATTTGCCAGTGTGCAAAATTCAAGCTCCCGGTGAAAGGTATCAGTTTCTTGATGCGCAGACGCTCATTTCAATTGATGCTTGGTTTGGGCTAACTGTGCGAAAGCATGATTTGACCACTGGCGCAGCTCTGCTAACTTGGCGACCGTTCTGGTGGGTGCTTCCGACGTTTGCGTTTGCAATTCTGATCAGCATCGCATGGATTGTCGCGTGGCTGCGAATGCAGCGGCACTCCGCGAACTGGGCTTGGGCAGATTTGCACATCCTTTTATGTTTGTTGATGGTCCTGATTGTCTTCAGGCTCAGAGTCGCCGGGAACCCAGCCGACACAATGCGCATGCCCTATCAACATGCAATCTATGTAACCTCAGGGTATCTGTTTGTTGCTTGGGCTTGGCTCGTGCTCGGCCGTGGTTCCATCATCAGTCGCCTGTCGCAATTGCTGCTCGTCTATGCAATTATCCTAGGAGGGCTTTCTCAGGCATTAGCAACCGACAGCCATTTGGCTTGGATGGGTGTGGCCCTTGTCACCATGCCGAATCTGTTGGCGCTGCCTCTGTTCCTAACGGCGCGACTTCGCGATTGGGGTTTCGCAGCGGTGAACAAACCGCAGCCACAGAGTCCTGGAGTTAAGAAAACGGAGTTCGTTACGCTTCGTCAAATCTTGGTTGTGACCGCTGTGTTCGCATTTCTTTCGCTCGCTGCGCGGCCACTCTCATCCGGTTTACCGGGTATCTTGCAATTGCAATGGCCAATCTGGCAAGCGGCAGGAATTACTGCAAGCGGAGTCGCCGCGATGTTTCTAGCGACCACGCAACAGCCCTTGTTACGACGCGTCGGAACGGTACTGGCGATCGGCATCGTCGCGATGCTGGTCGTCGAGGCATTTTCAATAGCGACTTATGCTGGGTGGAGGCCGATTGGGTGGCAGCAGTACCAAATGCCGACTCGACATTGCCTGGGTTTCTACTGCACGGTGTTTTTTGCGACTTCAGTGCTTTACAGAACATCGCGCCAAGCATCATAACTGTAGCTCGTCGCGTGACCGAGCGCATCTGACGATTGCAGCAGATTGCCGAGCCCGTCATAGGCAAAGTTGCTGTAAGTTGCGGCTAGCGGGCCAGTTCCATCGGGATCAGGCTGAGTGATCCGAGTATTGCGACCGCCAGCGTCATAGCTGTAGCTGGTGACGCGACTTAGCGGGTCAGTAATACTGTTCAGCAAGCCATCAACAGAATATGCATAACTGGTCACCGCCGCAGTGCTAGAAATGGCCGGTGCCTTGGCAGAGATCAAGCGTCCACGAGCGTCATAATCTAACTGGCTGAAAGTGCCATCCATCTGCATACTCGAACGCACTGTACCATCAGTCCAGTACCGAACGGATTGAGAAACTGTATCGCCACGGGTGGCAACGGGCCGACCAAGTGCATCGGCTTGAACGGTGACAGTGTGCCCAGCAGGATCGGTAGTTGTAACGGCCCAGCCTAGACGATTGGCTTGAAAAGCAACTGTACTGTCATAGCTTGCCCCTGAAACTGGATTGGGCTGTGCAATGCGGACCAGGCGATTGAGCGCATCGTAATCAAAGGAAGTGGCATTGTTCAATCCGTCCGTTACGGACTTCAAGTTGCCGAGATTATCGTAGGTAGTGAGCGTTACGTAGCCACCATTTTCAGTTTGATCCGACGTGGTCGTCGTGATCCCGGAACTTGGTGCAGGAGTAACAGTTTTGATCACTCGGTCCAGGGCGTCATAGGTCATTGTGCTCGTGCGATCCGAAGATGCACCCACGTTGACATCCCGCTCGGTCACCGTAACGACGTTCGGAGTTGAAAAATAGTCGTAGCTAGTCTTCAGTCCTTGATAACTCTGGTTAGTAACCGGCGTGTTGACGATTTGCGAGCAAGAATGAAGGACAGGCTATGCATGCGGTGTATCGCGGCTAAGGGCCCTAGCGTCAAAAAGCACTGGTTTTAGCAAAAGCAGTTCGCGTGTTGTTACTTAACGTCCAGCATCCGTTCTAAAGCGATCATCGAGTACTTTGCGATTTCAGGGTCAACTTCAATTTCATTGACTACAGAACCAGCAATCAAGTTCTCAATACACCACGCGAGATGTGCTAGGTCGATGCGGTACATCGTAGCGCACATGCAGACCACTGGTGATAGGAAATGAATTTCTTGATCTGGATGATCCTTTTTTAATCGATTGACCAAATGAAGCTCGGTACCAATCGCCCACTTCGTACCAGGCTCAGCGGCTTCCACAGTTTTCATGATTTTGCTCGTTGAGCCCGATATATCGGCCAAGTCATTCACCTCTTGCGGACATTCCGGATGGACAAGAATTTTGATCCCAGGATGACGTTCGCGAAACTGATGAACGTGTTCGGCTCGGAACATTTGATGCACACTGCAGTGGCCTTTCCAAAGAACAACTCGGCTCGCGCGAATCGCCTCTTCGGTGTTGCCGCCTAGATCATCTGCGTAAGGATCCCACACGGGCATTTCGGCGTTAGTGATACCCATCTTCAGCGAAGTGTTCCGACCGAGATGCTGGTCAGGAAAAAAGAAAACTCGGTTGCCGCGTTGGAAAGCCCACTCGATCACCGCGGCGGCGTTGCTACTTGTGCATACGATCCCACCGTGTCGACCACAGAAGGCTTTGAGAGTTGCGGCAGAGTTGATGTAGGTAACGGGAATGAGTTTCTCGGTATCGATTACTTCGCCGAGTTGATCCCAGGCCGCTTCGACTTGACGGATCGCTGCCATATCAGCCATCGAACATCCGGCGGCCATGTCCGGCAAAATGACATTCACTCTCTCGCCATTTCTCTCAGCCAGTCGGGCGGGACTGTTGGCAAGTATGTCTGCGGTCTCAGCCATGAAGTGAACACCGCAGAAGATAATTGTCCGGCACTCGCCGCTTGAAGCCGCCAGTTGGCTCAGTTGATAGCTATCGCCGCGCAGATCCGAATGCTCAATCACATCATCCTGTTGGTAATGGTGGCCGAGAATCAGCAGCTTTTTACCGAGTTTAGCGCGGCCAGATGCGATTCGAGCGGAAAGTTCTTCATTTCCCAGCGGTTTGTAATCGCTGATTGGAAATTTTCCCGGTGATGATGGGAGGATGGTCGCGATCGTCATAGAGATCTCTGAAAAAGCAGTTGATTCCCACAATTGTAGCTAGCAGGCAAAACTGGCTAACTTACCTAACAGGCCAGATTTTATCAAAGCCTAGCCAAAGGACACGTCGATAACTTTCGAAGAAGAGAAAATTTTCGCGTCCCGCCTAAGCTTCCAAGACATCGGTCTTATAAGAAATCGGCAGCGGAAACAAAAAAGACGCGGAACTTTCGCCCATAGTCGTTTCTAAAGCCGCCGTTTTTAAACCCACCGTTTCAAAAGCCTTTTGGGCAATATTTTTAAGGCCTTCGAATGTCCAGGCAGCTCAGTGAACAATATTGCCGTAGCGTCTTGCATGTGGAAGTCCCCGTGGTCGTGACGCTTGCCAGTAAACGTATGCCCATCGACCAAGTTCTAAAACTGGTGCCAGGGGTAATGATCCAGTTCGAGAAGCCTTGCGACAGCCCAATGGTATTGGAGCTGGGAGGCGTGCCAATTGCCCAAGGCGAAGTTGTAAAGATCGGCGACAAGTTCGGGATACGAATCGGCGAAATCGTCCGCCCCGCCGAGCGATTTATTGACGTCGAAAGACTGTAGTGACGAGCTGAAAGTTCAATCGCTTCAAACTCTCACTTTCGCACGATAGGCTTTCCATTTGTTTGGGGCCTTTCCAAAACGGTTGACCGGATTTTCGGAGCGCGGGCGTACTCGCCCGCTACGGGACTCGTTGTCTCGCTACCGTGAGGGGTCGCTCTCGCTATGTAGACAAAGCCCCAATTCGTTAGTGTTGCCCGAGTCAATCTGCGGGGCCAGCGGGCGGGAACCCCCAATGTCACTCACTTTATCGACTTTGCGAAATCGCACCTCCTCAGTACGGTTGGACTAATCAGCCGGAAGGCGTTAGCGTCCGGTTTGTATCCATTAACCGGACGCTACCGCGAGCGTCCTGCTTAGGAATGAACTTGAAAACGCGGATTTACGGGTGATTTATCAGCCGGAAGGCGTTAGCCTCCGGTTCAAATACACAACCGGAGGCTAACGCCTTCCGGCTGATAAAACTATACCACCGTAATGATCAGCTTCAGTTCAAACTCCTAAGCGGGACGCTCTCTACCGCGTTCCGGCTGATAGACTTTAACCTCGGCAAGCAAATACTATCCTTACTTTGAGTACGGCGATTCGAAAGTGAGTGACATTGGGCGGGGACGCCCGCGCTCTTAAAAACCGGTCATCCACTTTGGCTAGCGTCTGAGAACGTTTGTGTATGCTAATAAATCAACACTCTTCAACGTCTGTGAGTGCTTGCACCTGATAGGGTGGGCCGATGGGCAACACCGGATAAGGCATCGCGATCACTGCGAACGAAAAAAGATCAGCCTGTAGCTTGGTGTTCCAACTTTCTCAGAATACACTCGCCAGCGCGCAGTAGCGACTAACGTCCAGTTAACGCTGTCCCTCGCATCTTCAACTTTAGCGATATGAAAATTCGCTCAGTCATTGTCGATCTTACGTTGGCCCGTCGTTTGCATCTAGAGATCTGAAGCTGGTGAAACGAGCTTACCGCGTATTCTCCAGACGGCTGCCACCTTCGCGTTATTTAGGAATATTGAGATGAGAACGATCTGTTTCTTATTTCTGCTTTTGATTTCCGGATCGTTGTCACTTGCGGCTCGAGAATGGTCCGACAGCTCCGGAAATTTTAAAGTGGAAGCCGACTTGGTTGCATTCGATGGGGAGACGGTCGTCCTCAAGGCTAAGACTGGACGGCTACTAGCACTGAAGCTCGCTGATTTATCCAAATCGGACCTCGAATACTTGAAAACACCTGAGGTCGCTGCTTTTGAAAATTCAGCGCCAGTTCCAGAAGCTCCTACGGAATGGAGCTTACAAAACGGTCAAGTTGTCCGAGGTGCCATGGCAGGCATTGGAATCCAAAAAGTCTTGATCTTTCGGCGTGATGCAAAGACTCATATTAGTTTTGATGGGAAAGAAATTACTCATCCAATCTACAAAACTCTGCTGCCTGAGATTGTAAATCAACTGGCTTCGACGTCGTTTAAGACCTTAGAAGAACTCGATCGTCATTTAGCCACTCTCAAGCCCCCAAGTCTGGCATATGCCCTTCCCTCGGTAACGGTCTCTACGGACAAAGGTACAGTTTGTATCCCTAATTTTTTGTTCAAAAAAGAAGAGCAGAAATACATTTGGGCCGCTAGCGAACGCTTGCGATCGCTACAGGATTCGGAGCTAAGTTCAGAAGATCGAGAGAAATTGCTTGCCCGAGAAAATTTCCTTGCGAGATCCTACGGTCGTGGCCGGAATCAAGCGGTCAACGGACCCGTTGAAATATCACAGATGCAACTCGACTTTCTTGCTAATGCTGCTTTGGTTGCAGCCCGAGCAGAATTCTGGGAAGTCGTCATCGCACCGCCGAACGCTTACATGATGCCGTTCACTGTCCTTGTGCCAGCGGCTAACAGCGGTGATGCAGAAGCTCAAGTGGCGGCTCGGTATCCTGGTTATCGATTGGTGGGTATCGGTCGCGCGAATTTTTGATTACTCATTCACCGCAGCAAGTTTCTCCTCAATTGGATCGATTGGAACTAGATGAAAACTCTCCTGTTTCTTGTTTGTGGAGTGCTTGCAGCCTTCACTTTCGTCAGCGCACAAGACTTAACAGCTACTAGCAAAGAAGGGCAAGCAGTTCACTTGGTAAGTGAACGTTTGAAAGAATCGCAGGACTCAAAAGTTCAAGTAAAGGACGTTGTGCTTGATCTAGAGACGGGTCATGCGGCTTTGCAAATTGTCAGTTGGCAGCATACGGATTCTGCCAAACCAGTAGTGGCCGTTGCGCCGTTTCTGCCGAAGTTGGATGTAACGCAAGCCACGAAGCTGGCGAAAGAGCTCGCAACGACGGAGCCTCCATCGCTCACTCGGAAATTAGCCGCCGCGGTGCACTCCACCTTTGGACGGGATGTGTATTGGGCAAACTTCATTAAAGGCCTGCGACCCGAGCGAAACGCCAAGTTCGACAAGGAGGCCTACGAGTTGGTCTCATTTACGTCGATAAAAGACAAGAAAATTGTAGATGTTGATGACGGAGTTCTTGGCACGTTAACAGACATCGGCTTGCGAGACTCGGGCGACATTGCCTACTGTGTGCTTAAGAATTCAGACAACGAATTGCGCGCGATACCTTTGGGTGCTTTTTTAAATCGAGAGCGCGACAAAGATTGGAAGATCGAACTGAAGCGTGAGCAAGTCTTTCAGTTTAGCCCGTTCAAACCCGAGAGCATTCCCCAGGAGATCGATCGTGGCTGGCAAGAATACGTGGCGGTCAGATATGGTCGCGACACACTTCAAGAAGTGCCAAAGGCAAACAAGCCACCTGAATAACGTTGCGATTCCAGAATTTTGCGCCGATGGCTTTTCCCAATCCATCTGGATTCCGGATGCGATGGGGGAAGGCAATTGGCACACGAAGTCGCTCTGAAACTTGCCTAACTTAGTCATCCGAAGCAGCCATCGACCCAGGGACGCTGAGTTGTCCAGCGGCACGCTCTCGCAACGCATTCGGTTAGTAAGGGCAGCTTCCCTATTCAATTGGATCGGATGGGAGCGGCGGATCCTTGGGACTGGGCGGTGTCGGCGGATCAACCGGAGATGGGTAACTCGGCGGATCGCGGTCTGGCGGCGCAGGCTCAGGGTCGTGAGGCTCAGGGTCGTGAGGTTCAGGGTCGTGAGGTTCAGGCGATGAAGGTGGATCGCCGATACCCGGAAGTGATGACGACGAAATCACATCCCGCTGCAAAAGCGACTCTAGGAAAATATCATGAAGCGTTCCGTTTAGCATAAATCCCCCCGCAACTATTCTGCAGCTATTCTGCAGCTCGACGAATCGTTCGATTTGTACCGCGAACTACTACAGAAGTTCGGTGAGCAATCAATGTGCCAAGCTTGTTGAGCGTTATTAACGTTTCTTCACTGGTTGGTCTTCTGGGTTGGCACAGCAATCGCAATAGATGATGCCCGATTAAGACGCTTAGCGTCTTGAGTGATACGACTTGAACCGTCTATGCCTCGCATTGAAAGACGCAAGTTGAAGACAGATCAACGAAGGACAACTATTATGTCGCAGAAAGTTTTGCAAGGGAAAAGAATTGCTTTTCTAGCAACCGACGGATTCGAGCAAGTGGAGCTAACCGAACCGTGGGATTGTATTAAAGCTGCCGGTGCCGAGGTCGAGTTGATTTCGATCGAAGCCGGTTACATACAAGGCATGCACCATGACAAACCTGGAGACACCTTTAAGGTCGACAAGGCAATTGATGAAGTCGATACAAACGACTACCAAGGCCTTGTTCTGCCGGGCGGGGTAGCCAATCCAGATTCTCTTCGCGTCAATCCTGCTTGCGTAGCATTTGTACGGGAATTTTTCAAAGACGCGAAGCCGGTCGCTGCGATCTGCCATGGCCCGTGGATGCTAGTAGAGGCAGATGTCGTTCACGACCGAGTGGTCACATCGTGGCCCAGTCTGAAGACCGATTTGATTAATGCCGGTGCAACGTGGGTCGACCAGCAAGTCGTTTGTGATCAAGGATTGGTGACAAGTCGCCGACCAGATGATTTACAAGCCTTCTGCCAAAAGGCTATCGAGGAGTTTGCTGAAGGCACGCATGTGGGCCAGACTGTTTAGTTTGCTTAGGATCACCACCTTGAGACTGGGGAAGAGTTATGCATCTGTTGTTACGAGCGAAACCTACCGGTGACCTGATTGAGGTCGAAAACCTGGAGAAACTGTTCAGTCCATTTGAACAGCTGGTTGAAGGGCGAAATCAATCCGGCCAAGAGGAGCAGGACACGAAGCGATTCAAGAAATCGGAGCTGTCGTTTCCAACAGGTGAGCCGTTACCAAAGTGCTGGACGGATGCCAATTCCGAAACAAAAAGCAGTCATGATTAGGCTTGACTGTCGCACAATTGTCCCAATTGTAGCCTGAACAATTGTAGCCTGAACAACTGTAGCCTGAACAATTGTAGCCTGAACAATTGAGACAATTGTTCGACACTAATGCGAGTTCATTTCAAAACCGCTGCTGGTGGTCCAGCGATGTAGAATCAATCGGCTGAACAGGTTGACTAGCGCGAGCATGGCTAACCCGAGCAATGTGCTAGTGAAGACGACCGCGATCAGCGCGTCGGTACGGGCCAAGTTCTGCCAGCCCATCATGAGTTTGCCTAAACCAGCGTATTTGGCTCCGCTCCCGACAAACAGTTCACCAATGATCGCACCGATTACGGTCATTCCAGAGCTAATTCGCATTCCCAAAACCAGATGACTGACCGCATTGGGAATTCGCAATTTAAGAAGTGTTTGCAAACGGGTAGCGCCGTTCATCTTAAACAGGTCCACTAGGTTGCGTTCCACGGAAGTTAAACCAGCCGTCACATTGGAGATGATTGGAAACAGGCTGATGATGGTTGAAACAAGGATCACTGTTGTAAAGCGATAACCGAACCAAGTGATCAGCAGCGGTGCGATGGCCACGATGGGAACAGTTTGAAGAAACACAACATAGGGCTGAAACGCAATTCGCAGGCGTGATGACTGACTGAACAGCATTGCGATCAGCGATCCGGCGATAACGCTCGCCAGCAAGGCGCAAATCGCAGCCGCACCGGTGACTAAAAAACCTCTTGCTAACACTTCGCGTTCAAGCCAAGCGACTTGCATTACTCGCGCAGGTGAGGGGAGGACGATCGGATGCACTTTTGACCAGCGTACCGCGAGATACCAAATCGCCAAAAACGCGACGAGCACACCTGCGGCCAACGCGCTATTCTGCACGGCTTGTGTATTTTGGGAAAGACGGTTCCCACGAAGCCGATCAACCATCTTCGTCCACACCATTGGCTCTTCCCAATTCAAAATCAAATTCGCTCAGTGCGGGCACGACCATAGCCATCGTCGCAAATCCATAAGCGGCCACAACGACTGAAAAAACAGTGAGTTCTTGATCGCGAAGGATGAAGCTAGTGATCGCGAAGAATGTCAAAAAGGGGAGTCCGAAGGAAGCTAAAGCAATCGCGGGACTAGGATTGCGGCTTCCCATGGCGATGAACAATCCAGTGCCGCCCCCCAGGATGATTGCCAGAAACGGAGGCAACTGGCGAGCGAAGGAGCCTCTGAAGCTCATCATGATCATCATGCAAGTAACAATGCCAAGGAACAAAAAGAACAAGGTTCCCAAGCTAGTCCCGATCGCCGTCCGCGACTGACTATAGATCATTCCGCAGTGAATCCCTAGCATTGCTGAAAAGACATTCATAACGATTAAGCAGCCAATGGTAAAAAACAGATTCTCGGCACCGATCCCACCCTGAGTCCATAAATAGGTCACCAGTGCAATCGGGAGAATGACCATCTCTTTAGTCACATACAAGACGCCAAAGAGTTTACCGATTAAAAACTGCACAGGTGTGATTTGTGTTGCCAGCAGCAGATCGAGTGCCTGGCCATCGCGCTCATTGGTGATCGAGTTCACCGCCAGTGCGTTGATCATAACTAGCGAGATCGCAAAAAACGGCGCAAGTATGCGAGCTGAGACCGGGATGAGTTCATCGGCCAAGCGGCTGCGTTGGAGGGCGATTCCGGATGACACCGACCAATACAGTGCACCCACGGCGGCGACGAAGAGGAGGAGGTAGGAGAGTCGAATAATCATCAGCTTGCGACCATAGGCCCAAGTGCACATCTCTCGCCATAGAACTGGGTTATTCCACATGCGTCGAGGAGCACGCACTTTCCAGGAACGCTTATCGGCAACGCGTTCTTCGCTTGTAGGCGACAACGCATCGTACGCTTCATCCGGCTCAGGCGTTTGAACCTGCACTTGCCGCGAAGGATTCCAGATACGCAAACGCATCACGGAAATCGAGCACCACAGACAACCTGCTAGGACTGCGAAAGCACAGTGCACGGTGGCCGCTCCGCCAGGTAAAAAGCTCCAGTAAGATTGACTGATTGGCTGGCAAACTGCCCACAGCGCTCGGACGGGGCTAAGGATTTCGGCTAACTCGACTGGCACCCCGTTAATAATTCCAGCCGCGATGGCTTCGCAAAAAACAATCCAGCCAGTAATCGCAAGCATTATGAGCGCGAGCGTTTGGAAAGTTTTTTCACGCCAAAATGCAAACATATTCGACAAGGCCGCGCACCAAAATGAGGTGACTAAAACAATTGCGGTTCCTAAGAACACTTGGCTCACACTTACTCCGCCGAGCAGTGAGATAACCAGTAAAAGCGGGAGCGCGGCAAATATCAAGTTGGCGATACCAATCAGGCTGGACGTCAGCTTGCCCAGAACGATTTCCGAACTGCTCAATCGCGTCAAAAGGAGCAGAATCAAAGTCCGTCGATCTTTTTCTTGGCTGACTGCACTGGCCGCAGCAACCGCAGCCAAGAACATCGTTACGATCAGTTCAAGTGGCATAACAATCTGAAATACCATTGATCCGAATCGCGAAAGATCGCCTAAATTGCGAACTTGCTGAATTCCTGCCATCAATGCCCATGCAGTGCAAACTAGGCTAAATAGAACAATGACGAACGTTGTTCGCTGTATATAGAAGCTTAACCGGCGAGGGGAAACCATCCACTCGCGGGCGAGGATTGGGCCAAACATAACTGTTTTCGAAAAAAAGTGAAAACGTAGAACAGTGAGCAATTCAGGTAGTAACGATTGTAACTTCTCTGGCAGGAGTTCAAGCGGTCGATAGAGCAATTATTTTGCAATGAATCGGCTTCTTTTCGATCACAAGCTACGCTAGAGATGGAGCTTCGCATCTTTTGGATGTTGAGTTATTGACTACATGAGACACAGCTAGGATTTCGAGTATGTTGCGTTCGTCGATTAAAAAACGTCTGAATCGCTTCCACGAGGATGAAAGCGGCCCGACGGCAGTGGAATACGCAGTGATGATCGCCCTGATCATTGTCGTTTGCGTCAGCGCGGTACAATCGCTTTCCATTGCCACTAAGGGAAGCTTGGATGCATCAAGCAATGCGATCCAGTCCGCCCTTTAAATTTTTAGGACTCTATTTCCCCAAGGTGACGCGTGGCGCTACGACAACAAGTATGGGTAGATAGAAGGGTTCAGGGAGTCCTCGTCGGCCGCGTGATACTGTATTGGTTCTGTGCAGTGTTATACGTTGGTGTCGGTTCTGCCTGTTTTCAGTACTACCAGAATCCCGAACTGACAATGGCGACCCACGCCCGGATCCTATTTGGTCAAATGTGGCCTTGGTTACCGAGCGCCATAATGCTTTTGCCGCTGGCCATCTATGATGTCGTTCGGCTGAGCAATATGTTTGCCGGCCCTGTTTTTAGTTTGCGCAAGCACTTCGCGGCTTTGCGTAAAGATATCGCCTGTGCCCAGTTAGTCTTTCGTGAGGATGACTATTGGCGCGACTTGGCGACGCCCATCAATGACATGCAAGCCGAGATATTACGATTGCGGTTGGGAATTATCGAACTGCAACGAGCCGAGGCTAGTCGAGCTGAAGCGAGAGCTAACACGATCGCTGAAAGTGACTTGGTCACTGAAGCACCTGTTGAATCGGCGGCGGATGAGCCCATTTCAGGCCAAACTGCGGTTTCGATCGCACCACTTTCTGCAACCATCGGTGGCGAAACGACTGTTAAATCGCCCGTTGCGACAACTTCGATCTATTAGAAACATCGTACTACTGATCAAAGAGGTCCGCTTCAGTTGATAGCACGTCGAGCATTGTTTGCAACCGGCAACGCAACTGAATCATGATCGGGTCTTCTGCATCTTTGGGTGGTTTGTCGGTGCCGATCGTAATTGCTTCATCGATCTGGATGACCGCGTGCAATGGTCGATGAACTCGAACTCGATCCGTGAGATCTTCTTCGAGTCTTTCCACCGTTTCAAGAACCCGAGTGACCGTCGTCGGCTGAGCGAAATACTCGTTTGGATAAGAACCCACTTGCTGGGCTAAATAGATCGATGCCAAGTCACGCCAAATCTTGTCGCGCATGGTGGTGCTGATTTCGCCGGTGGTTAAGTTCGGCACCATCTTGCTACGGAGCTGCTTGATACGCGGTATCAAATTTCCTTTCTGCGTTGCACCACACCATTCCACTTCGAGTGGTGCCAGTAGATGATCTATCAGACGCTTCTGGCGCTCCGCAACCGTACCTTCCTGTGCTCTGCCAAAGTGCTCTAACTCCTTGAGCGTCATCAGTGCATTGACAATTTTATACACTCGCTCAGTGAGCGGTTTACCAACTGCATTGTTCCATGTCAGCCGCTGTTCAATCGAAGTGATCACCGGTTCTACCGAGGTTTTGAGGTCACCGTGGAACAAGTACTTAATCGCAACCGGATGGATGACGACTTCCCCCCCTCCATCCTTGGCGCGTCGCCGCGCCGCTGTTCTCGCCAGGAATGCCACTCCATCCAAGAGCGGCTGCAGAACGTCATTGGTGCGAAACACAGTGCCTTCTGGGAACACAACGAGCGGGCGTTTGGCTTTGACGAGTACATCGATAGCCGTGTCGAGTGATTGACGATCAAGCCCTTCGCGATAAACGCTAAAGCCGCCCATCATTCGAATGGCCCAGGCCTGCAATCGGCTTTGATTAAACAAATGCCAACTTGCCATGGCGAACACGTGAGTGTCGATCTCTCGCGCGATCCATCCCATCGCTAGCGGGTCGGCATAGCGACAATGATTAGGTGCAAGCAAAACCCCTTTGTTTTGCCGCAGTGATTCCTTCAAGTGATCGATGCCACGAATCTCGTACGAGGTCACACCTTCATGCTTGGCTAGGTACCGATCGACAACACGTAACTTTTGAATCGCACTGGGGATCCAATTGCCGGTGTGGGGTGGTACAAACTTGTAGGGCTTCTCAATGATGATGTCTTGCATGACCAGATTTTCTTGTTTGCTTTAGCTTAGATACTTGGACATGCGAAAGCCCGTTGGTGGCGAAACGAGTATATCTGAGACTACGTTGCATATCCATGAGGATGCGAACGGTGCCAGCGCCAAGCGGTTTCGACGGTTGACTGTATATCCATATATTGCGGCGTCCACCCCAAAACCTTTTGTGCTAGACTGCTGTCGGCAACCAACTCGGCGGGATCGCCCGCTCGACGCGGCTCTATCTTAACTGGGATCGGATGTCCGGTTATTCTTCGGCAGGCCTCGATCACCTCTTTGACGCTTTGTCCGCGGCCGGTTCCAAGATTCAGTTGCAAATTGCTGCCGGGCTCAATGAGCGACAGGGCTTTTAAGTGAGCATCGGCGAGATCGTCCACATGGATGTAATCGCGAATACAGCTACCATCGGGCGTCGGATAGTCGTCGCCGAACATCCCAATATATTCGCGTTGCCCCAGCGCGGTTTGTAGCACCAGGGGAATTAGATGGGATTCGGGTGTGTGGTCTTCGCCGATGTCGCCATCTGGACTCGCCCCTGAAGCGTTGAAGTAACGGAGGGCGGCGCAGCCAAATCCATACGCATGCGCATAGTCGGTCAGCGCATGTTCGATCACCAACTTGGTAAAACCATAGGGGTTGATAGGCAATTGTAGTGTCGACTCGGTAATCGGCATCTTTTCAGGCTGCCCGTAGGTCGCCGTCGTGCTTGAAAATACGATTCTCCAGACGCCCGCGTTGCGCATTGCCTCTAGCAAATCCAAAGTTGCGACCACATTGTTCTGATAATACATAGCTGGCTGAGTCACCGATTCGCCAACCAATGCAAAAGCCGCGAAATGCATAACCGCGTCAATCTTGTGCTCGGCGAACACATTCGCCAGTTTTTTGCGATCCGACAATTCGCCAACGATCAGTCGATCCTGTGGGACCGCTTCCCGATGCCCCTTACACAAGTTGTCATAAACCCAAACATCGTATCCGTTGCGAGTTAGCAGACGCACGGTGTGAGAACCTACGTAGCCCGCACCACCGATCACTAAAATTCTCATCAGTACAACCCTTCCTTTCGCGCTTCTGCAAAAAATCGCAACTACTTCCACGCCGCGGTCTCGCTTGCGATCCGTTCGACG
The DNA here is from genome assembly GCA_031412515.1 of Planctomycetia bacterium. Classification (GTDB taxonomy): domain Bacteria; phylum Planctomycetota; class Planctomycetia; order Pirellulales; family Pirellulaceae; genus Aureliella. The sequence continues at coordinate 34,421 of JANODD010000142.1, forward strand.
CATTCAGTTCAGCCCTCACATGGGCTTGTGCCGAGACATATTCTATCGTCAATAACCGCGCCAAACCTCTATCAACCACAGTACTTGGCCAACATGAGTAGTAAGCTTAAGCGATTACGCGATCAAGGAAAGACGTCCAGCATCGCGCCCGCTCCGGCACTGGCCAGTAATTGGCAACAAAAGTTTACCGATTACCTGCGAACCGAGTGCCACTTGGCGGATAATACCGTTCAAGCCTACGGGCGAGATCTAAAACGGATGATGTTGTGGCTCGGCAGTAGACCGATCAACCGCTTGGTCCTCGCCGATTTGACGGATTTCGTCGCGAGCCTACAAGAGGAAAAGCTTGCACCGTCTTCGATCTCACGCGCAATCGTTACGACCCGCATGTTTTTCAAGTATCTGCAGTTAGAAGGAATTGTCCAAGACAATCCTTCCGAGTTGCTGGCCACGCAAAAGATGTGGCAACGCATTCCCAAAGCGATCACACCGGCGGCCGTCGAGCGATTCCTTAACGCGCCGCGAAAGTACGACATCTACTGGCAACGAGATCGTGCCATTATCGAATTGTTGTACGCTACGGGTTGTCGCGTTTCTGAAGTGTCAAATCTACTTAGAGCCAACACACACCTGGCTGAGGGCTATTGCTTAGTTGAAGGCAAGGGCTCGAAGCAACGGATGGTTCCGATTGGGCAAAACGCAGTTGTCGCCATTGAAACTTATTTGGCCGAGCTACGTCCGCTGTTAATCGGCAGTCGCGATCCAGAGCGAGTTCCATGGCTGGTGCTTTCGCGTACCGGTCGCCGCTTGCGTCGCGAAGCAATTTGGGAACTGGTTAAACGCTATGCGCTGCGAGCCGAAATAGATCCCGGTATCAGCCCTCACACGCTTCGCCATAGTTTTGCAACGCATATGCTCGCCGGCGGTGCCGATTTGCGACAAATCCAAGAACTTCTCGGGCATGCCAGTATTCAAACCACACAAATTTACACTTCAGTCGACAGTTCGCGATTAAAACGTGTCCACACTCAGTACCACCCGCGAGCCTAGCGGGCAGAGTTCCAGTAAGGTAGCTGGTTTCGTGAGAAACCGGATGCATTAGAAAGGTCAACGGAGTGCACCGGTTTCTCACGAAACCAGCTACACTTGTTCACCAAATGCTTCACAGCGTTTACCCGACAGGGTGACATGTATGTGCGTTTCTGTGCGCCCTACCGTCTTTGCGTGTGACTACAGACCCTTAGGTAGCACCATTGCCCGCTCCTCGATCGTTAGGGGTAGTTAGTACTACTGCGCATAGTGGAGCTTGCGATGTCTACATCAGGCCCAACGCTACTTTTGCGGAGCAAAAGGCGACAATGCTGCGCTTTGTAGTTAGTTCCATTTCCCAACAGCTGTTGAATTCAATTTTGTATTCGATGACACTCGCCTGACGCTTTAGTTACGGGGTGCGACTTGCATGTGCACTTTGTTTCAACTAAAACTCAACAGCCGCTCTCTCACTATTCACCAAAACCTCACAAGCCAGTAAGAGGCATTCCTTTTACAATCTCGCTTGCGAAGCCGGTGAGTATTGCACCGTCGCTAGAAAATCCAATTCGCTTTCCTCGCACACTTCGGGTACCAGTTGCAATGAAGCTTGAAAAAGAGAACGAGATCTTCGGACATCAACCTGGTTTGTTCCTGTTGTTTTTTACCGAAATGTGGGAGCGTTTTAGTTACTACGGCATGCGTGCTTTACTCGTCCTGTTCTTGGTTAGCCAGTTTGCGGACAGCGGTTGGGGATGGTCTCGCAAGGATGCTTTAAGCCTTTACGCGCTTTACACCGGCTTGGTCTATTTGACACCCATACTCGGTGGGATGATCGCCGATAAATTTTTGGGCTATCGCAACGCGGTGGTGCTGGGCGCGTTCTTGATGACGCTGGGACATGCCTCAATGGCGCTTGACACCCCGACTTCGTTTTACGCTGGACTCACTCTACTGATAATCGGCAATGGCTTTTTCAAGCCGAACATATCATCGATTGTTGGGCAACTTTATGCGAACCACTCCGAAAAGAAAGACGCTGCTTACACGATCTTCTATATGGGCATCAACTCGGGTGCGTTCCTTGGTATTTTGCTGTGCGGTTACATAGGTGAAAAAATCGGTTGGGGATACGGATTCGGCGTGGCTGGCATCTTCATGGGGTTGGGAATGGTGATGTTCTATCTCGGCCAGTCTCTCTTGGGCGAGGTTGGCAAGCGAGAAAAGAAAACAAATGCGGCTGGCTCCACGCTGAGTTCGCAGACGCTCCAGGTTGAATCGGCAAAGGTTATTAACGACCGTCTTATCGTCATTGGAATCCTGTCGTTCTTCACCATCTTCTTTTGGATGGCATTTGAACAAGCCGGCGGATCGATGACGATCTTTGCAAAAGACTATACGGGTCGAATTCTAAGTGGCACCTCCGCAACGCTTTTCTTCTGGTCAAACACAGCGCTGACGATCGGGCCGCTAGCGATCGTGACCTTTGTTCTAGTTCAACTGATTCGCAAGACCTTCGTACGCATTCCGTTGTCCAATATTGCGATCGCAGTCAGCTTTGTCTTGATCTGGGCGATTGCAATCTGGATGTTGAGCAAAGAATTCAAGATGAAGGCCTTTGTGGTTGGCTTTGATGGTCCGGTTGCTGCCGAAGCCAAGCCTGGCGAAAGCGCAGAGTCGACGATTAAGCACTTTGAAAGAACAATTCAATACGATCTTCCACTTTCCGTTGGCCAAAAGCTATTTCTCATTGACAGAGAAGCCAAAGGCGGTGACGGGAAACTCAAGGTCATCAGCGAAGAGCAGTCCCAGAAATTTGAAGGTGAGTTTAATGCGACAGTGATCGGTGAGAAGCAAAACGAGACTGAGGTTCCGGCGTCTTGGTTCGGCATCCTCAATTCGTTCTTTATCATTGCCTTCGCTCCTTTGCTAAGTCGCGTGTGGGAAAGTCGGTTTAATCCTTCGGCCCCGTTCAAATTCGGCTTAGGCTTGGTTTTGTTGGGACTTGGTTTTGGTGTCTTAGCCCTGGGAAGCATGAGCATCGGTAACGAAGCAAAATTCGCAACCGTTAGTATTTGGTGGCTGATCATTGCGTACTTCTTACATACGCTAGGTGAACTCTGTGTATCGCCGGTTGGATTGTCCTACGTTAGCAAATTGGCTCCGATGAGCTTGGTTGGGTTGATGTTTGGAGTGTGGTTCTGCGCAACTGCAATTGCCAACTATCTTGCTGGCTGGTCAGGTAGTTTCATTGATCCCATCTCCGAAAAATACGGCTTGGCTTTCTTCTTCATGATCTACACGGTAATACCGGTCTCTTCAGGTGTGCTCATCTGGTTAATCACGCCGAAGATTAAGAAGATGATGCACGGCATTGAATAGCAGCTTATGAGCCTGAGGCGCTAGCCGATCTTGATATGCGAAGCTCGGCTAGCGCCTTTTGATATTGCGCGTATTGATTTGTGTGCCACTTCTATGAAAAACTTTGGTTTGTCAATAGTTTGCGGGACATTATTTTACGTTGTATGTTTCCCTTAACCCAGCAGAGGATAGGGCAACGCAGAGGTGCGACCCGAGCGCTGACTGGGGCCAAAGTCGAAGCGGGGTGGCGAGTGTCTC
>JANODD010000143.1:0-3285 GCA_031412515.1 Planctomycetia bacterium
AGTATAGAAAGTTCCTGAGCGCTCTACGCAGTGCTCTCCGAGGACCTCAGCCAACGAGTCAGTTCGACAGTACGACAGTTTTCGACCCAGTTTATGGTCCTCGAATTGTACCCGAAGGCCAAGTAGTCGGTGCAAATCGAAAGTGGCAAAACAATAAACCAAATGCGTATGGGCGACTCCGCTTCAATTCGCCAGCTGTTTCTGATTTCACACAAGGCAATTACCATGGTTTCTGAACAGATTACTTCGAAGGCGACCCTTTCTGTTGTCTTCGTACTTAGTTGGGGATCGTGTGCCTCGGCTATGTATGATCCGTACATCGGACGCTTTGTGTCCAGAGATCCTATCGGGTATTCAGACTCGTTTGACTTGTTTTTGTACGCGACCGGGCGACCACAAACGCATCGGGATCCAATGGGCACATTGTCAATCCGAGACAAGCTACCACCCTTGATTGATCCACCCAAGTTGCCCAATGATAAAAGCAAGAAATGTGGATGCAAAGACTTCTTGGAGAGAACAATGGTGAAGCACGTTTATGTGCGTGACGGAAGTGGTGGCGGTAAATTTTGCAAGGTAACCGCATCTTGCAGTCCTAGTTGCAAGGGAGGTGCACCTGGCTATACCACGCCACCTGACCCAAGCACTATGGCTCCTGGAAACGGTGGAGATATCACAATTTGCATCCAAGAAACAACTTCAGAGTACGAGCTTGGCCTGATTTTCTACCATGAATTACAGCACGCGAACGACTTTTGCCACACACCGCCACCCGACGAACGTTGCCCCACCTGCGAGGATTATGAAAATCACGCACATGAGGTCAACTGCGGAATGCTGTATGATAAAGTCGCGGAAAAGGATAAGTTTGATGCGTGTGTAAATTGTGGGACATTCATAAGTTGCATGTCAAAATGTCCTGGGAAGCGGAGGCCTGAGCCCTGCACATGGAATCTTCTCGGCGTAGACCCGAGGGGAAAACGTGAGATTCCAGCCGTAGCCCCTTATTGACAGTCCCAAATGATTAACTGCTTTAGTTTTGCTAAAAAGTACTCACTTTGCGCGATTAGTGTGGCACTATTCGTCTGCGTCCTTCCAACCAGCGCTTGGAGCCAGGGTTTTGAAGTACGCGACCAATGTAATGAGAGTGAGTTCCCACACCCTAGTGGAGACAAGCGATCCTTAATCAGCGGCACAACTGGGTGTTCATTTGAGTTACTGTTACACCAAGACTGGATTTTTGCGCCAATTGTTTATGGCAAAGTGAAAGATGCAGCTCCACTTCCCTTTGTGTGGGATTCGCACGAAATTATTGAGAAACGCATTATTGGTTTTTTCGCCCGCCATGTAACATCCGGCCAGCAATTCTATCTAAAAATTCCTCCCGACATGCAACAGCCTCAGGAAGAGTTTATTTATTTCGAGAGCGCCGGAAAAATATATTTTACTTGCAATTTATCAGGGAACGTTCGGCTTGCCGCATGGACGGTCGGTAAGAAAGCACAGTTCTCGGATGACACAATGATTGACGATGTGCGCCCGCGCAAACTTCCTGAGGAATTGAATGACTACTCAGATTGCACCCAGATTTTAGGACGGTGGTTTTGTAACATAACTGCCCCCGATCTTTTAAAGATCAAGGTTTGTCGCGCTGCTTCTGGAGGATTTTTCGTAGTTTCCATAGTTGGCGGATATTGCGGTCAAATTAACGAGAGTGGAGAAGAGTGGCTTTGGAAAAAGGAATTCAATTCGAATGACGAAATTATTCTTCCAGATGGCCTCGAGGCTTTGAATCGCTTTCTTTTTCTAGCAGTTTCGCGTGCTGAGACTAAACTATGTGAAGCAACTTCGAGTGGCATTCGTATATTGCACTCTGTGCCGTCTGTTCATAGTCGAGGCATGAGCCTTTCGCCCGACCAACGCTCAGCAATAATAGGATATAACACATTAAATAGACAGTTGCCTTTTCATGAACTATTTCGAACATTGATTTTTGATGTAGAAAACCGGAAAGTTAATAATGACATAACTACACCAAAGATTATAAATGCTATATCAAACGATGGTTTTTTGGTTGAGCGGCATAGCCAGATTAATGTATTGCAGATCAAATCTGATGTGGTAAGTGAAAGGCATGTTATCCAGAGCTTTACTATCTTGAAAAGAATAGCAACTGAAGCGGACTCTGTTGAAGCGGAAAAATAGTTTCCACGCAGTTGGTTGTTATGGCATGCGATTGGCTAGGACGTATTCACCAATCTTCGTCAACACGTCTACACCGCCGCCGACTTTGAGTCGCTATTCAGTGGCCCGGGACTTAGCGAACGCCAGCGAACGTTTGCAGCCTCTTGGCTTACGACCAAGTCAGCAAGCTTCTCGTTGTGGATAACGCAATCACCACCAAAGGGAATGAGCGACGCAACGGTTTACGTGCAAAGCAGCCAACCAGGCTATGCAGAGGAACACTTTGGCCTCCACAACCCGTAAAGCAAATGTGCATTCCGTGCAGCACCTCAGATGGCCGCAATGTTTAACCCGCGCAGCGGCGAGCCCTGTAGACCAGTGACTCCATGTTCTCGCAAGCACGCACACCACTCAACTCCAATCACTTCTGCTCGGAATTGATTTTCGAGAATCAATCCCACATCAAGCATTCGAGCCTTAAAAACTGAAAAATAAATTTTTAATTAAAAAGCGCTTGCGGTTATTGCAATTGAATTACCAAGTCTTAAGCTTGATCCCAGAAGGTGCGTTAATGCGACCCACCTTCCACTTAAGGTGGCATCGATTCGCATAAGCCCGAGCTGTCGCCGTCGCCCCGACTCTTCCACATGCACATTGACGATGTGAGTTGTTACTGGAGAGAACGCTCACGTTATTGCTTGCAATCACTGCTGAGTCCAAAGTTCAACAACACTATTGATTTTTGGTGAGTATGTATGCCTCCTTCGCGAGGGCGTTGCCATGCTCATCGTATGTCGGGTTAACAATCTACAATTTGCGATCGTTAGTCGTCTATTGCTCATAAACTAATTGCAGTTCTCACATCCTAGGAGGTGTCTCCGTGACAAGGAAACAGAAGCTCGCAAGTTCTGGTATTGGTATTGTCATTACTTGTTTGGTCTGTATTTTCGTAGTGACTCAAATCCACATCCCGGATAGAGATTCATCGAAACTCGCCGCACAGCAGGCTCCGAACAAAGATCCTGGTGCAAGGTCAACAGTGGTTATAGGTGGCATTTCTCGGCCCAGCAGCGACGTTGTGAACCCTAAAGGTGAAGCCCG
>JANODD010000144.1:0-17563 GCA_031412515.1 Planctomycetia bacterium
GCGACTATTAAACGGCTGCTGAACTAACCATTGACTGAGATACAACGAACAAGCAATAAGGGCTATGTCGCTGATACGTTGGACAATCCCAAATGAGGAGTGATGCTGTCGAATCGATGTACTGTTCATGCTTGCATTTCACCAATCGAATAGGCGCAGCTGTTGCACAGGCCGTTGCACAGAGAGCGCTGAGTGTGAATAAGCTTACGTCTAGAATTGACTGCTTTGATGTCATCAAGGGTGGAGCGACGTGTAGTTGGTCGCAAATCGCCGCTATAATCGATACAGCCGTTCGCAGCAGACCGCACTGAGCTGGTGCTTGATTACGGGGCCGACAGATTAAACTTCGATTGCAAACAATTCTTCGCGTACTTGGAACTGAACTTACGATGGTCAAAATCCCTACAAAATTCGAAGACTTGCTACCGCCTGCGGCTCTTGGAAAGATCCTCGAAGTACTCAACCAACCTGCCCTTTCGGGAGCCGTGCGGGAAGCACTCCATCGCGTCGGAATTAAAGACGCCAGTCCCGTTGAGCAAGTTCAAGAAGCTTGGCATCAAGCTCGCGATTGGGTCGGGCAGTTGGCCAACCGAATGGTGAATCCAGTTCAAGCCAATCCGCAGTTGATCAACGCGACCGGCGAACTAGCACGAGCCGAATGGCAAGGCTTCCCAATGGCACCCTCGGTGGCTGAGGCTTATGGAATCCAGGCCGTGAATTTTCATTACGCATGCCGACTCGACGAAGCAGCCCAGCGCGCGGCGGTCAAGTTGCTGCAAGCCGATGACGCGTTGTTTGCCAACAGTCTAGCTGCCGCAGTTCAGTTGATCCGAGGTGCATTCAAAAGTTATGCCGTCTCGCGGGCAGACACCGTTCGCATCCCTGGCTTTGGCGATATCGGCGCAATGCTCAACGAGGGTAGCCCACACATTCATGAGGTAGGCGCAACAAATGGTGCTACCGAAGAAGATTGGTCGCGTGCCATCACTAGCGCCGATCAAGCAATCTTTCTGGTTAGTCCCAATAACCTTTCATCGAGCGAAGCGGACAATCAACGTCTCGCGGCGCTGAAAGTCGCAAAGACAACAGGCGCCGCTGTAATTGAGTTGCTTATTGATGGCGTTTGCGCTCCCAATACTCCCGATGACACCTTTCAATTTCCGGTCGCTCAAGACCGTTTAAACTCGGGCGCTACGATCGTCATCTTGCCTCTCGATGGCTTTTTGGGTGGCCCGGCAGGAGCCTGTGTCGCTGGAGACAGCAAACTGATCAAGGGACTGCGACAAAGCGTTGCGGCGAAAAACTGGAGTCTGCGCGGCGCGGCACTGGCTGGAGTGACGGTCGCCCTGGAACGCGCGAGCGCATCTGGGACGAATCTCGACACCGGCGTGCTGGACTTAGTGCGATCGAACATCGCAAACTTGAAGGACCGGGCAAAACGATTGGTTCTGCAAGTCGCAAATTCAGAACATGTTGTCGAAGCAGAAATTTCGGAGCGTTCCAATCCTCTCGGCCCCTCCCCCTGGAATCGTTACAACGGACCAAGTGTCGCGGTCTCATTGACGCCGCGAAAAGATACTGCCAGTTTGATTGCTGCTCTGAAAAACGGCGAGCGTGGACCATCTGTATTGTGTTCCGCCAGCGGGGATAAAGTTCTTATCGACCTGAGATTTGTCCTGCCACGCGATGACCACCAGATTGTAAAAGCGCTCAATGGCCTTCAGCCGCCCACTGATTTGGCGCAGGTTAATTGACCGTACATCGAGTTTCTGCCGTGGGTCGCATCCTGCCGAATGCGACCCTTTGCGCTTACTGATAAGCCACAAACCTTGCCAAATCCGTAAGGTTTCGCCCTCTTGGAACAGCTTTTGCGGTCGATCTGTGTTCCTCGAGTGCTTTCAACTTGCTCTGTGCCTTAGTTCCACTTAGTATGGGGGATGACTCGCTGTGCCCCGGCGGTCGGTTGCCGTCGTAACCAAAACGATCGCACATCCCTCGTCGAGAACTGAGTAACACCGTGGTTTTGTCTGATATCGATCGAAGGCTACTCAACAGGTGTATTGAAGGTGCACCTGGAGCGTGGGAAGATTTTGTTGATCGCTTCATAGCGCTCATCACTCACGTTGTCACGTCCACTGCACAGCAGAGGCTCGGTGAGTTTTCTGAGCAGACGCGTGATGATGTCGTAGCAGAAGTTTTCCTCAAGTTGGTCGACAAGGATTTTGCGATCCTGCGACGGTTTCGAGGGCAAAGTTCGCTGGGTACTTACTTGGTTGTCGTTGTGCGTAGAATCGCCGTTCGGCGTTTGACTAAACTTGCGCGAACTGCAACGAGGCCCTTAACCTCAGAGCCTGCGTCGGCTGAAGGTAACGGCGAAATGGCTGTCGAGAATAACGAAGAAGTCCAAACGCTGCTTTCAAAAATGCCGGTTGAAGAAGCCACTGCGATTCGCATGTATCATCTTGAAGACCGAACCTACAGTGACATCAGCACGCAGATTGGTATTCCCGAAAACAGTGTAGGTCCACTGCTTTTCAAAGCTCGCTCTCGATTGCGTTCCATGCGCACTTCTTCTTGAACGGTGAAGCATTTCGGCGGGTAGATGTAGCTGGTTTCGTAAGAAACCTGATGAAGCAATGGTCGTCACTACGCATCCGGCTTCTCACGAAGCCAGCTACCGCACTAAACATTAACGTTAGTTGATTACTTTCCGTTAAACGCGGCCCACGTATTAGGTCCGACAATTCCGTCAGAAGTTAGACTCTTGCTCGATTGAAACGACCGAATTGTCCTGAAACCGGATCGTTAGGCTCTGATTGAGAACACTTCATCACATGATCTGAAAAACCTAAATCCAAGGTAGCTTTGCCGACGGGCCTGAGGGCAAATGGCTGAGCACATAGCGGACGGCTGGAATGGAAAGACTGTTACCGAGCAGTTTCCAAAGTGTTCGCGTTCGGCACGCGACTGGTAACGCGAAGCTCTGCGGGAAACCAAGCAAGTTCGCAACTTCGCGCGGAGAGAATCGACGGTACCCGTCATCAGGCAATCGCAAGTAAGATCCCGAATTGAGGAGCGAGCGACCATAACTGCTTCCAAAGCAGGCGGTCGCTCGGTTGCTTTTCGGATCGCAGCGATCGATGCCTTCCTCGATGGACTTGACGGTGGTCTGCTCCATCAGCAATTCTGCTGCAACCTCGCGAGCATCAACTTGCCAATCAACCAAGTCAGCCGTTCTACATGTATAGTAAGGAAGTTCCCTCCACGATGCTAACTCTTCGCCTCGACTTGCGATCAAGTAGAAACGCGGCCGTTTGTTTGGCCAACCCATTTCTGTCGGGCACAGCTCGATCGTCTGCCATCGGTAGCCGCATCGATCAAGCTGCTTGGTAAACTGATCAAGCGCGAGTGACATTGCGAATCCTCGAACATTTTCAAGCAGCAAAAACTCAGGCTGGCAATCTGCAATCAGATCAATAAGCCGCAGAAGTGACTGGGCCCGAGGGTCCTCAACGTCACGCCGTTGTCCACGCAATGTGTAAGGTTGGCACGGCGGTGACATCCACCACAGGTTGGCGTTGAGTGCAACCAATACTTCGATTGCGATCGACTCTATCTCGCGAATCCAAAATGGATGGCGATGGTTGGCTGCATAAATCTGGGCCGCAACCTGGTGAATATCGATTGCGGTGGCAATATCAACCTCCGGCCAAGCAGTCGCAAAACCGCCCAAGCCAGCGAAAAACTCGATAGCGCGAAAATCAACAGCGTTGTCTTTGGGAGTCATCAAGTTCAAAACCATGTTGCTTTTTTGCCACCTCACAACCCATGCTGAACAATCTCAAAATCGCCGCAAGCTACTATCCTGTTGAGGTTTAAGTGCTGCAGTGGAGCTCGCGATTCTTGGGCTGGCGTCCTGCTTGCATTAGACGCTCGTCGCAAAGATTCGATTTCTTCGCTTATCACAAACACTTGCAGACTTTCAGGGATAGCATGAGCCGCTTTGAATGCAACATCGTAAGCGTAGTCTGTAATTCCAAAAGGCTACTCCTTCCGTTCTTCTTGTCGATGGTGGCTTTCATGGTCGTTCCGGAGCATTACACGTCAGCCCAGACAGACTCTTGGCGACGAACGGCGAAAGGTTGGGAACGCGCTGAATCGTGGGATTACCTTGTGACCGCTCCAGTCGGCAAGCTAAAACCACTAACAGTTGGTACATTAGTGCAACGCTCATGGCCAGCGACCTTTGCCGCCGCGGAGTTAAGTGTAGTACTATTAATCATGCACTTCGGCAGTAGCCTGGGACCGTTGTCCCGAGCGAACCGGGGCCAAAAAATACAAGCAGGGTGGGACAAATGGCCCCATCCTACGCCTCACAACGCACACGAGAACAATCATGGAAGCGTTCTTCATCCACAGCCAAACTCCGGTCAGTGACAGCGTACTGAAAATTGTTGCTCACCTACCCACCAAGAGCCTTACGGAAGTCATCGATACCGGCTTCATCTCGCAATTGAGCGACGCAGATTTTATGCGGATCGCTGTGCTGCTTGCTCAGAAAAGTTACGAAGAGGGGGGCTGTCCGATTGGCGGAGTTGTTGTGCATAACGGAATGCGACAGATTCTTGGCAAGGGTCACAACACACTTGTACAGGAAAACCATCCGTACAATCACGGCGAGACGTCAGCCATGCGCGACGCCGGCTCTATTGACTTCAGTGAGACCACCATGTTCACGACGTTAACCCCCTGCAATGTTTGTGCATGCTTGTTGGCCGAACGCGGTTTCGCTCGCGTTGTGATTGGTAACAGCCCAAATGCAATCAATAACGAAGCCCTGTTGCGGAGTCACGGAGTGCAAGTCGACTTAATGCCAGATGAAGATGGAATCGAACTATATTCCCGGTTTCAGCGCGAGCAGCCCGAACTGGACCTCATTGACTGGCGCGGGGTCGCTGCACTTCGAAAGTGATACCTGAAACTCAGGCCTCAAACCATCTCGGGTCTTTCCTCAGTTCTTTACTGTGTTAGTGGTCCGTTCTTCTGGACCGCGGACGTCTCGTCCGCTGAACCTGCCACTTATGTCAAAACTAGATGGGAGTGTTTTGGTGTTTTAAAGGCGAGAAAGCGAATTGTAAAACTAAAGTCACCTCGTGCCGCATGCGGACTCACGCAACACGGTTCGTCCCATTCTGTGCTAATCCAACGAATCGACATCATTCGGTTTGCTTCCTGAATGCACTTGCGTCACAATTCAAGTGCAAACTGTATTTCAGCTGCAATGCCAAAACGTCTCAGTAGCGGAGCCGAGATCATGACCAGATCGGAATGTAAACCTTCACGACGCAGATTTGTCAAAGACGTCGGCAGCGGAGCAATCGCGGCGAGCATCGGTTTTGGACTCGCCTCTGACATGGGCCTATGCAACGCAGCCCTTGCTAAAGCCTCTGATGCCGACCAAAAGCCTCTCGAGTTCGGTGCTCGCGAGTCACTGGTTTGTTTGATGCAAGAAACACCAGTTGAAAAGCTGCAGGGAAAACTGGTTGAATTATTGAATCAAGGCACAAGTCTGCGCGATCTCGTAGCAGCCGCAGCACTGGCTAACGCGCGGACCTTCGGTGGCGAGGATTACGTCGGCTTTCATACGTTGATGGCTCTGTCACCAGCTTTAAAAATGGCTGCGTCGATGCCGGTCAATCAGGCCGCTTTGCCGGTTTTCAAAGTCCTTTACCGCAACACGCAACGCATTCAAGAATTCGGTGGTCGCGGTAACGAAGTGCTTCACGCTCTTGATCATGATCAGTCGCCTACAGACAGAGCGCTAGGAAACCAACTAAGGACCCATGTCCGTGAACGTGACACCGCGAAAGCAGAATCGGATTTAGCATCAGCGGAGAATCCGCAAGCCGCTTTTGACGCGGTGCTTTACGCAGTTGAAGACAATACCGAAGTCCACCGAGTCGTATTGCCCTATCGGGCTTTCGATTTGCTGGACGTCGTCGGACAAGAGCATGCGACGACGATGCTTCGTCAAAGTGTTCGCTATTGCATCAAAGCTGAGAGTTACAGCCGCAGTGCAACGTGGGACGAACCGCGCATTCTCATGCCAAAAATCTTTGACCAATTCAAACTCGACGGTAAATCGGTTGGAAACAAAACGGTCGATGACGACTGGATTGAGCAAATGGTCAATACGCTGTTCCAAAGTCAAGCGAGTGTTGCGGCAGAAGCGGTTGCTGCGGCGCTGGCCGAAGGAATTGCACCCAATAAAATCGGCATTGCGATTTCACTTGCCGCCAATCAATTGGTCCTCCGCGATCAAGGCCGACGATTGGCTGAAGAATCGCCAGGCAAACCGGTCGGAAGCGTGCACGGTGATTCGATCGGTGTGCATGCGAGTGACTCTGCGAACGCGTGGCGCAATTTGTCTCGATTATCGACAGGCCGCAATCAATTCGCTTGCTTGATTCTTGGCGGTTATCAAGTCGCACTCGATCGCGTGAATCGAGGTGGTGACTTCGCACATTGGCAACCGCTGCCCTTTGAACAACATGTTAGTCGGCTCGAGTCCAAAGACGCGTCGCGATTGATCGGCGATCTCGACGACTCCGTGAAGTCGAATCTGCAAGCCAGAGCCGCTGCCATCACGCAGCTTTACGGCCAGCAGGGCTTTGATCCACTTCCGCTATTCAATTGCTTGTTGAAATACGCAGTGAGTGAAGATGGCTCGTTGCACGCTGAGAAGTTTTACCGAACGGTTTCTGAGGAGTTTGCCGAAACACCGCAGAGATTCCGTTGGCGTCAGTTGGTAGGATTGGCACGTGTAACCGCCAGCGAATTCGGTCGTCCGGCAGCCGGTCAAGCTGAAGCGAGAGAGTTACTGAGAGTTGGTTAGTGTTTTATTGTCGCACAACTGTCCCAATTGTGGTGTCCCAATTGTGGTGTCCCAATTGTGGTGTCCCAATTGTGGCCTGTATAGTTGCTGCCACAATTGAGACAATTGTGCGACACTCCAAGCTTCGAAGGAACGATAACGACATGTTTGGTGCTATAAAATACCTCACTCCTGCATTCGGCTTCGTTGTTGTAGTGCTTTGCAACATCGGGCGGTCCCAAACTCTGCTTAATGAGTTGACCTCTTTCGGAATAGAATTTCAGACTGGAGTGAAAGTCGTCCTTCCCTCACCGACACTGGCCGGTAACTTGAACGACTCGCAACTCGAAGAGGCTAAAGCGAAACTGGCGGGCAACGATGGATGGGAAAAGTTCTCTCGCGATTCTGTCGTTGCTCCGGTGACGATCAAACTAGAATATGTGACCGATCAAGAAGGGACACGAGTTGGTCACAACGTGCACTCTGCCTTTGCTGTCCATGCAAAACTGGAATCACTGGCTGACCAAGACCTCATGCAGCAGATCTTCGGCAAGCCAGAATCAAGTGATGGGGCAGGCATGAAACTTGTCGAGCTGACGGATGCGGATCTGAAGGCCTCGGGAGTCGAGATTCCGCCCGCGGAAAAACAGGCTGATAAGAGTATCACCTATTCGCAAGTCGAGTTCACGTTGCTGGAGAAGATTCGTTTGAGCGGCCCGATGCGGATTGAACGCACGAGTTCTCCAAATTCAATTACGATTTGCTGGATGCTCGATCCCAGGTTTGCAACCAGCGAGAAGCTGCGTGGAACTTGGGTGAAAGCTGGCAGTGACTCGAACCAATCCAAGTTAAGCTCTGGCCCTTATTCCGGCTGGGGAGGTTTCTTGAGTGCTACTCGAGTCAGTCAATCACCAGAGGTGCTTGTGATAGAGTCTCGCATGCTGCTACACGAGTTGCCGGAGTGGTTCAGTGCAAGTAATTTCGTACGCTCGAAATTGCCATTAGCGATCCAAGAAGGTGCCAGGAACTTTCGGCGGAAGCTCAAGTAGTAACTCTCTGCGGTCTTCCTATCTCTGCGGCGCGATACTATCTCTTTACTGCGCCGAACTGCGCGATCCGCGTGGTGAAGCTCCAATTCGCATGCCATCCGGCAGCGGCCTGGCCGCGCACAGAAAACCTTCGTCAAAAAGGGCAGCTTTGAGCAGTCGGAATTGATCAAAAGAATCGGAGTAGACCCAGACGGTAACAACGGTCTCTGCAGGATCACGACTAGCCAAATCCAAACGCAAACGGCCGGAGGGCGAGAGAGCCATTTCAAGCGGCTCGCCGGTGTTGTCAGGGGTGGTTTCGATTTCGAACCGATCGAGCTCAAATCCGCCTTGTACCGCGGCCATCTTGTAACGCATCATAAAGCCACCGACTGGGCCTAGTGTTTCTTCGATGCCACCGCGTGAAGCATTACGCTGGGCGGCGAGTGGCAATTGGCTCTTCAGCATCTCAATCAACTGGTCC
This sequence comes from Planctomycetia bacterium, assembly GCA_031412515.1. Taxonomy (GTDB): domain Bacteria; phylum Planctomycetota; class Planctomycetia; order Pirellulales; family Pirellulaceae; genus Aureliella. The sequence continues at coordinate 8,387 of JANODD010000144.1, forward strand.
CAGGGCACGACGGTGACTTGGCCACGTTGCAAGCGAATATGCAGCTCGCGACCGAAGACGGTTTTGGCCATAGGTGTCGGCAAGTGTTCGAGGACTATCTTGGGCCGCTTATGCTCTTCGGCAGCGCCAAGCATTGCGTTGGTTTTCTTTAACTGCGATTCGAGCTGCTCAAGCTTCTGTTGCTTTTCGATCGAATGCCGTTGTGTTGCGTCGGTGGCACCTAGTTCGGCTTCGATGGCTTGCCTGGCAAGTGTCACCTGTTCGAGCAATCGATCGCGTTCGGCGCGACGGTACGCGGATTCAAGCGTGTGTTCTTGAATCTGCATGGCTTGTTCAACAAGGGCTTGTTGCAGTCCTTGAGCACGTTTCACGGGTTCGCCGAGCTTGTGTTCGGCTTCGACCTGAGCAGCCAGTTCTTTGCCATGTTCGGTTGCGTCCGTGGTCGTTTTGGAACCGACCAGAACCACCAAGATAATCATGATGCCGACTAGATTGGCTGTTGTATCGAGGAACGAGTCTTCGCCGACTCCTATATGTTCTTCTTCGTGTTTGGGCATAGTTTTACTCGAAGTTACTTTGCATTGGCTCGGCGTTGGACCTTGAGGCCACTGCCCTCTAAGAGCCGCTCGAGTTGACCATAACGAGCATCTGCACCTGGGGCAACATCCACAATCAACTCTGGTTTCCAGTAACCGCCACCAAGGGCGATACCCCAACCCGACACACGATCGGTGATCGCTTTGGCAAGTTTCTCTGCGCTCGCTTGAGGGCTTTTGCCGATCGGCACTGTAACTTGATTCGAAGTGCTGCCGTTGTCTTGCATTAGGACCCAACGGTCGTTGTAGCACACCACTCGGATCGCTCGCACAACGGGTGTCTTAGTAGGTGGCCCTTCTCGCCACGCCCAGTTGCGCCCGCGTTGTTGAGCAACCGGTTGACTTTGCCCGTCTCCCTTTTCTTGTGAGTTGTTGCGAGTCATATCGATATTGAATGAAGGCGCGCCCGTCTGAGCAGGATCATTGGGGTTGGCTGGATTGGCGTTTGAGTCTTGGGAAGCGCCGGACGAAGGTGTTCCGCCCATCGAGGCTGCTCCACCGCGGCTTGCCCTTCCTCCACTTGCCCCGCCCGGTGCGGATCCATTTGCACCCGCCATCTCCGTCGCTCCTGCGGTTTGTCCGTTTGCGGAACCACCGCCGGGTGCACTATTGCTTGTCCCGCCACTGCCACCATTGCTTGAATTACTATTGCCTGAGCCTCCCGCGCCGCTGCCACCAGCACTTCCACCTGTGCCGCTGGCGTCAGCGCCACCGTAACCGCCGTTCGCTCTACTCGATGTGTCCGCGAAGTCCGCATTGCCTCCGCCTGTGTTTCCACCAGCAAAGTCGCCAGCTCCTGGGGTTCCGCCGGTTGCTTGTGAACCGTTTGAGCCGGATCCAAAGTATGAGCCCGCGCCATCAGGTTGACCGCCACCATTGGCAAAGAAACTTGTTCCGCTCGAATCCGTTGCGTTATTAGCACTTCCGCCAAAGCCCATCTGTTGCGATCCAGATTGTTGCGATCCTCTGCGACTGCCACTTTGTTGTCCCGTTCCGGGGCCTCCCTGATTACCCGATGCGCCAGTGCCTCGTAGACCCGTTGTTCCGCCTTGGGCCGTAGCAAAGCCGCCACGATAGCCGGGCGATGAGGTTGAGGAGCCACCAGAGCCACTACCTGAACCGCCGGTTGCACTGCGCGAACCGCCAGCCCATTCGTCACCCATATCGCCTCCGTCATCGTCGAATTCGAGGCTTTCCATAGCTTGTCCGCCTTGGTTGATGTATTGACGATACTTGGCAGGCATTGCCATCATCAAAGCGGCTTGACGTTCGCGGGCTAGTACTAATGCTTGATCGATCTCAGCGACGATGCCCGGTTCGCTTTCGGGATAAGTCAACTCGAGAGATTCATCGATCAATTCATATCCGAACTGATCGTCCCAACCCGCCATAGCCTGACGTGCAATTGCGTAGCTGCGAATGCCAGACGGGCGAACGATCAACAGAGGATAAGCGGTACTCGTTATCGCACCATTGGCCGGAACGAAATGTGATCGCACGGTTCGAATGGCAGCGTCGAGCGGATTGCCGGGACCGTAGGGCGGACGCAAATCAGCTAGACCGATCACCACACCTTCGGGTTGAATCGTAACGCCTTTGTCGGTGCACTCCAGGTAGATCGGACGACGGTGAGTGCCGTTGGTACCCTGATAGGGAATGATCGCGAAAATCGGCTTGTTGCCTTCGGGTTTATCTAGCTTCTTTTTTAAGTCGATGTTGGCATCGGTCAATTGCTTTTCAAGCTGCGAGATCTTGCCTTCGGTTTCGGCTTCAGCAGTTTTGTCTTTGGTTTGTTTTTGCCCAAGCAGAACGGCAGTGCGTTCGATGCCTTTGAGTTCTTCGATCAGTTCGTTGATGTGCTTTTCGAGATGCTGGAGAGTCAATCGTTTACGTTCAAGTTCCAAGCGGCTATCATCGAGTTGCTCTTCAAAGCTGTTTCGAATGAGTTCGAGATTGCTTTCTGCGTCCTCAATTTGGATTTTCTTATCAGAGGCCATTTGCTTGGCGGTTGCTTGCGCTTGATTGACGATGAGCATCAGCAATAGCACGAGAGCTCCCATCGTGCTTAGCAATACAGCCAAGAACGGGAAGAGCGACTGAACAAAGTTGTCGCGTTGCTTTTTTCGGCGTTTCATGCCGACTTCCTTTGTTGTTCTTCATCTTCAATGGCGTCCGGCTTGCGAACGACACGCGGTCGAACTGGAGCGCCACGAATAATGCCGGCTCGCTCAAGACTGGTAGCAAGCACGGCTACAGCTTCGCCAACACACTGCGATGCATCTTCCAGTCGATGGATATTTTCGAGCCGCCCAACGCTCTCGAGGATAGTTTCTTCGAGTTTGCGGAGATCGGTTGTCGCGGCAACAAGCTGTTGAATCGAATCCGTTTGTCGGATCAACTCTTTTTGTTGGGAACTCATCGCGCGAGCTTGATCGCTGAGCGTGGTTTGCCATTGTTGCCAACGCGTGTCGATCTGTCGCGAACCTTCTTCTTGAATCTTCTCAAGTCGACTAGCGTGATTCTTCAACGCTTCGGTGATGGTTTCGGTAAGGTTGGATGCGATGCATTCGGAGGCAGCCTGTGTCCAGTTGGCCCACTGCCGTTGGCTTTCGGCGATGGAACGCGACCAGATCGTGGCTTGCTGTTCGACGATTTGATGAACCGTCGCGACGAGGTCAGCTGACATCTGTTTCACAGGCCCTAACAAGTTCTCTTCTGCATCATGTGGGTCCGCGGCAAGAAATTCGATCAGTGTATCTTGGACGCCCATGTCGATTTGTTCGAGCAATTCGCGCTCTGCACGCGAAACGATCAGTTGAACAAGCATGGTCACTAACGTTAGAACGAGTGCGACGACGGTGGTATCTACTGTGGCCAAGTTGGTGGCCAGATTGGTGACGGGCGTGGTCACTTCGGGCTGATTCGCCGACGGGACTGTTGCTGGCGATGAGAGCGCTAGATTGGATGCTGAATGCGATGGAGGATCGCTTGGGCGAGATGGTCCCAAGCTACGAGTGGGTTGCGAAGTGGCGGCTTTGAAATTTTCTTTGGGGCGACCGATGTCAGAAATAGTGATCGCGGTACCCAGTATTCCAAGGATGGGTATACTGCATAGGATCGTTCGCACTAGGCCATTACCTTCAGCCTGCCGATTCGAATCGGCTTTGGAAAGTAAATCCAGGTCCTGCTCGAGTGCGTCACGACGCCCACGCTTCAGTTGAAGGCTTAATATTCGATTTAGCCGGACACCGAACCAACTGTATTGCCATGCTACCGGCAATGACAACCAACTGGCTTCGAGCCATCGTGGACGCTCTGCAGGCAAAGTGTCGCGTCCATCATGGATGAGGCGATTTAAGGCGTTGACCGTAGCGCTAGTCAAACGTCGTTGTGTGATTGCGGTTAGTAGCTTGCTAATGAGAAACGAAATCGCAATGAAGAACAAGGTTGTTGAGATGCATGCGGTCCAATGACCGAGGCAAAATCTTCGGAGCAACGGATTGTTCAGTGAGCCGGTAATGATAAGAGCATAGAAGCTACCGGCAATCATTACACCTAGTGCTAAGCTAGGGGTTAATGGCTGTGAAAAACTGCTGCGATAAGTTGTGCGAGTTGAACTCACGATGCACCACTTCCTTGTAGTGATCTGGTTTCGAATCAGTTCGGCGAAAGGAGGCCGATACGTTGCGCGGATTGTGCCTAGGTTGGGCGTTGGCGTAAAGGCGAATTTTCGAAGTTAGTACTTGATAGCAATGCAGTGATCTTGCTTCGGAGGTCAGGTATACGCTAAGTGAGTCTGTTGTCGCTGGTTTCGTGACAGACCGGTTCCCCGACGCACTGTAGCTGGTTTCGTGAGAAACCGGATGCGGCAAAGTTGACTACCAAATTCCCGGTTTCTCACGAAGCCAGCTACGGTCGCAATATATCCATCACCCAAAGGCACTCGACCATGCAGACACATCGACTAAGCAAAACGGCCCTTGCGATCATGATTGTCGTGGTGGGCTGGGTGAGCCTCTGGAGTCAGACGTCGGGTGCGCCGAGTGGGAGCATGCCGCCGAACATCGAACGCTTGGAAGTCGTTTCGTCGCTGCTACCTAACGGCATTCAGCAGGTCGTAGTGGTCGATTCTCAAAACCGTTCAATGGCCATTTATCACATCGACCCGGCCCAAGGGAAACTTGTTTTACGAAGTGTCCGCAATTTGACTTGGGATTTGTCGATGGAACAGTTTAACGGCCAAGCACCCCTGCCGAGCGATTTGCGGCAAGCCCGTCCCTAGTGTGTCGAACAATTGTCCCAGTTGTTTTTCTGCTGAATTCCCGGACAACTAATTCCTGGACAATGTAGCTGGATTTCCCGCAAGATGTAGCTGGATTCGTGAGAATCCGGCTGCGTAAACTTTGATGCATCCGGATTCTCACGAATCCAGCTACCCACGCCGCGCATCCGGATTCTCACGAATCCAGCTACCCACGCCGCGCATCCGGATTCTCACGAATCCAGCTACAAATTCAAAGAACGCTCGGGACATTAATTCAGCCATTTGGTGGGGTTGTGTCGAATAGTGGGCCGCTCATAACGGCGAAATCCGGGTAAACCTCACCAAGATTCCCAATCAAGAAGATTTTACGGTTATGGGAGTTTCGTTTTTGGGAAGCGACTGGTTACTATAGAAGAAAGCAGTGGAAGGCGTTTCGTCGGCAAGCAAAATGGACTTGCGAAGAAATTGGGCACTTTCATAGCTGACTTTTCGCCGTTTTGCACTATTCTAGTTGCTTGAGTTATGGACGACGACTTCGCGATGGATTGCGGCGTGACTATTCGCTTCAGGTTTTAGGAGTCCGACTAAAGATGTCAGCCCAATTCATTACGCTGGAAGAAGCCGCTAAAAAACTTGGCGTTCATACCGACGAATTGGTCGAAATGCGTTCGCGAGGCGACATTTTTGGTTATCGCGACGGTGCAAGCTGGAAATTCAAACCGGAAGAAATCGAACGTGTTGCTTCCGAATTGCTCGGCGACGCGATGGATGAAGATCCGGCGGGTTCATCGATTCTGATTTCGGAACAAGATCTCGGGTCGACCGGCAGCAAACACGGCAGCACGATCGGCAGCGACATTAATTTGGGCGGCGACTCAACCGATCCCGATAGCGACGTGGAGTTGGTTGCCGATCCGAGCAGCGGTAGCGATGTGCGGCTGATCGCGGGAAAGGGCTCTGCATCCGACGAACCACGTTTAGCAATTAGCGATGATGATGACGATGAACTGGCCCTGGACAGCGACGAAGACGATTTGTTGGCAGGCGGGTCAAACTTAGGAAGCGGTATTAAGTTTGGAAGTAGCCCTGAAAGCGCCATTAAGCTTGGTTCAGGTTCCGGAACCGGCGCCGGCAGCGATATTCCTCTTTCAGGTTCCGACGCTTTTGACCTGGACCTTGGAAACGAAGGCTCAGACATCCTCAGTGGCTTGAGCGGTAAAGGCAGTGCGATTATCAAGGGTGACTCAGACCCCTCGCTCGATTTGGATTTGGACTTAGTGGACGATAACGACGACTTGGTGCTCGGCGGCGGCAGCGATTTGGCCCTCGGCAATGATAGCGGCATCAACCTGATGAGCCCGGCGGACAGCGGTATTTCGCTGGAAGATGAGCCTCTTGATTTGGCGGCAAGCGGTATTTCGGGACTGGACTTGGCTTCCGAAGGTTCTGACGCAGCATCTGGAGTCGGTTCCGGACTTGGTTCAGCCGTAAATTTTCAACAGGACGAAGAATTTCAACTGTCGGCATCGGGCAGCATTGAGGCCGATGAAGATTCAGGTTCGCAAGTTATCGAACTCGAGGATTCCTCAGAGTTTGGTGATGCCGCAGTCGCCCTTCCAGCCGCCGATGGTTTTGATGCTTTTGGGAGCGCCGAAGATGGTGGACTTGATATGGGCGGAGCGCTGGGTGCGCCTTCATCCGCTGGGGCCGTTGTTTCGATGGGAGCCCCCGAAGTCCCATACAGTCCCGTTCAAGTCATGTGCTTGCTCGGCATTTTGTTGCTGATGTGTATGTCAGGCATTATGGTGACGGACGTTGTTCGAAACATGTGGGCTTGGAGCGACACCAGCGCACTCACTAGCGGTTTCACTGAGGCCGTCCTAAGCGCCGTCGGCCAAAAGAAGTAGGATGGGACTGCTGTCCCGTCCGAATCGTTTTTTTCTTCTAAACGTTTTTCTTTTTAAGTCGTCCCTCCAGAAAACAGCAAAGAACGCTCGGGACAAATGGTCCCAAGCTAAGACATAGCAACAAAATCCGACTTCACACAGGACGCTAATCTTGGTAGCGTTCGCAATCAACATGTTGTGACGCCGCAAGTGACCACAAGAAAGGAGTCTTGGGTGACAACCATACATTTCTCATCCACTTCGACTTCGATACGTGGTCCACGTTGGATTTTTTGCTTGGCAACGGTGTTGGCAATTACCACCGGTTGCGGTTCAAGCAATCAGCGGCTGACGCAGCTTCAAAACGAAAACGATCGATTGCTGACCGAGTATCGAGCTCAACGCGATCAGGTTACCCAACTAAATGAAAAACTCGCCGTTGCACAGAATCGTTTGGCGGAAAGCGAAAAACTGTTGGCTCGCCAGTCACCGATGCCTTCCAGTCGACTGTCTAGATTGAACGATCCGAGCAGTCTGCCGTCCAGCGTAGCCTTTGGAGCACCGTCGCGTGGAAACGGTTTGGGTTCTACAGCGGGCAGCGCAATATCAAAAAACGCGACTGCTGGCAACTCTGGCGAAAATGCAAGTTCCGCTACCGATCTCTACTGGCGGCCCATGCGTCGCGAAGCACCCTAGGCCATGCGCCGCCATGCGCCCCAGGGGAAATAGCAGCAGTGATCAACACGAATTTACTCAGACGAGCGGTTTTTCGGTAGACAATCAGCCTTTGTAATCGCTACTATCAGGACAATGCGAACTGGAACGCATCCCGCCGCAGGTACGCCTGATTCACGGACCGATTGCCCTATAACCCGCCTTTACGTCCTTCCCAAAACGATCTGCGACAATCGTGCTACGCTAACCTGCCGATTTGCGCGGTATCCATTTTCGCATGCCAGTATAGAATTACCAGCACGTCGACTAGTGCTTCGTCCAAATTTAATTTTAGGGTGGCACGCTCGGAGGCTTTGCAAAGGGCGTGGTGAACATCCTCAAATCACGCCCTTGGCAAAGCGTCAGAGCGTGGCACCCATAGACGATCAGCGGTCGTTTTAGATTCCCCAAAACAGCTTGGAAGTTTCCATGGTCGGTAGGTCAAACAAGTTTTTCAAAACCTATTCGATGAGAATGATCATCGTATTGATGGGCGTTGCCATGATCGGCTGCTCCGAAGATATGGCAATTAGGCAGTACACAGTCGACAAAAGCGAAACCACTCGTTCAACGGCAACTGCGGCTCCAGTTGTGACGGAACAGCAAATGTTAGCCGCGATTGTGCCGAATCGAGATAGTACGTGGTTCATCAAGTTGACCGGAAAACCAGCGGATGTGTCCGCAACTGAAGCCCAGTTCCGTGAAATTGTGAACTCTATCAAGTTCGCTGAATCGGGTGACCCAAGTTGGAAACTTTCCAGCGGTTGGACTGAGCAGCGCGTCGGGGGAATGACCTTTGCCAAATTAAAAGAAGAGCAAAGCGGGTTGAGCGCTACCGTGACGCAATTGGCGAGTCCTCAAGAGCCAGGCGATACTGCTTGGAAAGACTGGGTCAAAGTCAACGTCAACCGCTGGCGTGGGCAGCTTGCACTGGCTGAACAAGAATGGGACGCGATGAAAGGCGAGCTTGAGGAATTGCCACCATTGAATCAAGGCGAGGCACGGGCCTACTATGTCAGTTTGATTGGCAAAGGAAGCGGCAAGATGGGCGGGCCGTTTTCAGGTGGTCCAATGTCGGGTGGTCCAATGTCGGGCAGTCCATTTTCAGGTGGATCAACAAACGCACCAGCAACGCCTTCAAGCGGAAAAAGCGGTCAAGCGCCAGAGTTGGTTTACGCCGTCCCACCGGGCTGGGAGCAAGCGGCAGCAAGCGGAATGCGGTTGGCAACTTTTAAAATCTCTGATGGCGGCCTCGATGCTGAAGTGACCGTGATCTCTGCTGGTGGAGACGATCGATCCAACGTAGCTCGATGGCAACGGCAACTGACACCCGATGCAAGCGAAGAGGTGATCGATGGACTCATGAAGGCTGCCGAACATTTTGAAGTCAACGGTGTGCCAGCTGATTTGTATTCGATCAAAGGTACCGAAGGCCCAGATCAAGCTGCCTTCCTAGCGGCTATCGTTCCTTGGCAACCTTCTTCAAAACTGTTTGTAAAATTCATCGGGCCTGCAAAGTTAGCTGAGCAGCAACGGGAATCGTTCACGACATTTGTCAAATCACTAAAGTGGTAACGAGACCAGGTAGGTATAGTGTGTGCGAAGCTGACATTTTTTGAGAGTGTCGCCTTTCGCTCCGCGAAAGTAGCGTGGGCCACGGAATAGGTGCGCGCGAACTCTGATTTTTCCTACGCAACTTTCGCGGAGCGAAAGGCGA
>JANODD010000145.1:0-38130 GCA_031412515.1 Planctomycetia bacterium
GTATGGCGAAAAGTCGGTAGCGGAATGCGTCAAGCATTTCGTGCATGCAACTTTGGCCCGCAATATCAACTCCCGAAAGCCTTGACGGCTTCCGCTACTGCGTTTGTTCACGACTTTCCGACAGCCCAGCTTCCAGCTTGCCATTACCCAGGCTTTGTCCCTAAAGTCGTCTTTCGCTCCGCGAAAGAAACGTACACCGAACTTTCGCGGAGCGAAAGTCGACTATTTTGTCGCTACTCAGCGGAAGCCGCGGCGGCAGTTTCAGCTTCGGTCGCTGCAATTTTCTCGTGCAGGATTCGATCTAGAACGCCATTAACAAACTGCCCTGACTGACGATCACCATAACGCTTTGCTAGCTCGATTGCTTCGTTAATAGCGACTCGTCCGGGAGTGTCACCCATCAAGATTTCATAAGCCGCCAAGCGCAGGATGTTTCGGTCGATGGCTGCCATGCGGCGGATGGACCAATTTGCAGCACGGGCAGACAGCGCTTTGTCGATTTCACGCCGATTGGTCAACACTTCGGAGAGTAGCTTTCGAGCAAACTGCACCAATGGCCGATTCCCCGCCAGTCGCTTGACTAGAAAGGTGTCTGCCACTTTGCGATCTTGTTCAGGATTCAGATCATCTTCATAAAGAAGTTGCAAAACAATTTCACGCGCGCGTCGTCGAGTGCTCATAAGTTACAAAATCTCAGGCAGCTTTGGGGTGGTGGAGCTTCTATCGTATCCACTTTACGTGATCCGTCTAGTTTAATTCAACGTCATAAACGGATGTTATTGCGTATGAGGTATAACCGATGGTTGAAGTTTTTGTTTACGTTAACCTATGGGCCTTGCCCTACCCAGCTGGCAAAGAGCCCAGCTAACAAACGGCCCGACCAGCAACTGAAAGCACTCGATGAAACTTGATTGGGATCCAGAGATTGATACCCCTGCAACGGTCGCGGTCATTGGTGGCGGACCGGTTGGCGTTGAAGCGGCACTGTACGCACGGTTTCTAGGCTATTTTGTAATCCTGTTCGATGCACGACGAGTCGGAAGTCGGTTGGTTCGGTGGGGCGATCTTCCCCTGGAAATTCCCTTTGGCGAGGCAACCAGTTCATTAGGTCTTGCCGCCTTAACAGCTCAAGGTGCCAGCCAAGGTCTGCCCGACCCCGACGCGATAGTGTCGTATCGCGACTACATCGAGAAATATCTGACGCCTGTAGCAAAAAGTGATCTGCTCGAAGACTGCATTCATATCAATTCTCCCGTCATCTCGGTTAGTCGCGCGCACTATCCGAAGTTTCAACCGGCATCTATTGAAGATCGATCCGAGGACGAGTTTCGTTTGTTGTTAAATGGGAAAGTCCGTGGCGAGTTCACTCAACTTGCCGATATTGTGCTCGACTGCTCAGGCGAAGGCCGCACACCAGCCGGAATCGGACCCGGCGGCGGTATGGCGGTTGGCCAAACGACTTTGAGCGAACATTTTGAGGTAGGCCCTCGCGACTTGAACGACAAGGATCGCGATCGCTTCGTAGGCAAACACACGGTGCTTTTTGGAACGGGGCCCGTCGCCTGTCGCAACGCCGTTCAATTCGTCGCACTTGCTCGCGACAATCCTAATACCAAGTTGACATGGGTCGTTTCCAAAGCCACCGAGCATCACGACTGGTTGGCAGCTGTCGCCAAGATCAATTCGGATCTTGCCATCGAGTCCAGTCGCATCTTATCAGGTGACACTTCAGGCGCGGTTCATATCGATGCCTGGGGTGCAGAGTCGTTCGCTCGCAATGAGAACGGAAAGTGGCAAATCAAGCTGCTCGTCGGCGACGAAGAGACCGCGGACGTGGAGGCAGATGTGATTTTAGTAACTGAGCTGCACGATCCGTGGCATTTCACGGATGGTCTTGGGATCGAGCTTTGCCCGCATCGACGGTTGACGACGAGTGCTGCAGGTTGGTTGGTTAATCAAAGTTCTGACGAGCTCGAGATTAGTCCTGAGAGCTTCATCACCAGCGAGCCGCACTACTACGTACTCGGTCGCAAGAGTTTCGGTGGTGACCCGCGTTTTAGCCTGGTTCACGCTCGACAGCAAATTCAACAAGTCTTCGGTCTTATTGGCGGTCGCGCGGATTTGAATGTCTACAAAACTATAGAACGTCAAAGCGACTGACATCGTTCAATGCTCGACAAGCCGCAGAAGGTCGCCGATTTTTCGGTGGGCCTCGATCGGGTGGCGGAGTGGGCGATCCATCAGAACCTGATAATGGTTCTTTCTACCAATCTTTTCGCGATAGATGTAACCAGCGTCCGCAAGCTCTTGCACGATGCGCTGCACGCCACGTTCAGTGATGCCAACCTTCATGGCCACTTCGCGTAGCACCAAATCGGGAGCCGCCGAGAGAATGATCAAAACATGCGCATGATTGGTTAAAAATGTCCAACGATTCAACGATCCGCTTAATGGCTCGGCGGACACTGCGCTGGGGGAAGAGGCTTTAGGCATGGTAATTTCCAGATCCAGAAAAGATTTCGTGGCGGAATTATACGCTTACTTTACGAGCGAATTGCCGGAAAAACACCCAAACCGAAAACTCAATCAAGGGTTTTGGGATTCAGTTGAATTGCAACGGCACGCGATTCGCTAATTGACGAACTGTGATTGACGACACATAGTTCAGGCAATAGTATCCACGAATTGCCATTGGGTAAATAATTCGCAGTGTTTTTGCAGGATTTTTAGTGATTGACCTGCCGTTTTTCGCGTTGCCAGCAGTCGGGTTTTTGAAGATTTCGCGACGTAGTTTTGATTAATTTTTAACACTCTGCGCCGTGTTGCCCCCAATTCGTCAGGAAGTTTAGTAACAAACAATCTATGAAAACCACTCTAAACGCTTCCTTAGTCCTCGCCGCAGTTTGCCTCTGTTTGCCCGCTTGTGACAAGCATGAAGAGCATCACCACGAAGCGTCGCACAAAGTTGTAGTGACGACGCCAATCGCGAAGGACGTTGTTACGACTCAGGAATATGTTTGTCAGATTCACTCCTCGCGTCATATTGAAGTCCGCGCTTTAGAAGGCGGTTACTTGGAGGCAATACCAGTCAAGGAAGGACAGACGGTTAAGCAGGGCGAAACGATGTTCAAGATCGTCCCCACCTTATATCAAGCCAAGCTGGACGCTGAGTTGGCTGAAGCACAACTGGTACAAATCGAGCTCAATAACACTCAAAGGTTGTTTCAGCAAAATGTGATCGCCAAGCCCGAAGTGGCACTGGCTGAGGCCAAGCTTGCTAAGGCTCAGGCCAAAGTTGCGTTAGCGCGCGCTGAGTTGAATTTTGCCACAGTCAAAGCACCCTTCGACGGCATCATCGACCATCAACGCAACCAGCAAGGAAGTTTGATTGCTGAAGGAGATATCCTCACGACGTTGTCCGACAACAGCATCATGTGGGTCTACTTCAACGTGCCCGAACGGGATTACTTGAAGTACATGAAAGGAGATGATCAGTCGAATCTTATCATCGAACTCGAGTTAGCAGACGGCCAAAAATTTGCTCATCAAGGGAAAATCGGTGCCCTAGAAGCGGACTTCAATAACGAGACAGGCAACATCAAGTTTCGAGCAGACTTCCCTAACCCAGAAGGTCTACTTCGTCACGGCCAAACCGGCAAGATTTTCCTCAACCGGATTTTAAAAGACGCAATCGTCATCCCGCAGCGAGCCACCTTTGAAATACTTGCCAAGAAGTACGCGTTTGTAGTCACACCTAGTGAAAAAAAGCATGACGCGGAAGGCAACATCGAGCACGGCGGCGAGCACAGCGGCGAGCATGGGGGTATTAAACAGACTGCCGGGCTGCGTCCCGTCACATCGCAGGCTGACACTCACAACGAAGCGAAACACGACGGAGTTCATGGCGGGGAGCCGGTAGGGGAACTTACTGCAGCATCTCATAACATGGAGTCTGGTGTCGTGCACCAACGTGAAATCGTCATTCTGAGCGAAAGGGATGATATCTTCCTAATCAAAGACGGACTCGGCGTGAACGACAGAATTATTCTTGAGGGAATTCGACAAGTTCGCGACGGCGAGGAAGTGGAATACGAGTTCCTTCCTCCCGAGCAAGCGCTTGACCACCTCAAATACCACGCAGAATAAGCACTTCTACCACGCCAAGTAAGCACTTCCGTCCATGTTTGCAAAAATCCTGCATCGGCCAGCTCTGGCCATTGTTATTTCGCTCATCATCCTGTTCCTCGGCGGACTAGCGATCGTCACATTGCCGATTTCTCAGTTCCCGGATGTCGCGCCTCCGAGCGTCGTGGTCTCGGTGTCCTTTCCTGGTGCGAGTGCCAACGTCTTGATTGACTCGGTTCTCGTAATTCTTGAGCAATCCATCAACGGCGTTCAGGACATGCGGTACATGATCTCCGACGCGACGAGTGCCGGTGAAGCAACGATCCAGATTGTTTTCGAGCCTGGCACGGACCCAAACGTTGCGGTCATGAATGTGAATAACCGCGTCCAGTCGGTGAAAAACAATCTACCTCCCATCGTAGACCGCGAAGGGATTATCGTCATGCAGAACATGTCTAGCATGTTGATGTATGTGAACGTCTATAGTACGGACAAGAATGTCGATCAGAATTTCCTATTCAATTATGCAAACGTCAGTGTCCTACCCGAGATCAAGCGGATTCAGGGTGTCGCTAGGCCTACCATTCTCGGTAATCGCGCCTACGCCATGCGAGTTGAACTGAACCTGGATCGTATGCGAGCCTACGATGTATCGGCCGAAGATGTTATGAAAGCAATTTCGGAACAGAGCATGATCGGTTCTCCCGGACGCCTGGGCCAGGCAACCGGCACGACATCTCAAACCATCGAGTACGTACTGACATGGGTGGGACGTTACGACAAACCGGAACAGTACGAGAACATCATCTTGAAGGCGAACCCCGAAGGTGAAAGTCTGCGAATGAAGGACATCGCCAAGGTATCTCTAGGCTCGTCATTCTATGACCTTTATTCCGACCTAGATGGTAAACCTGCGGCTGCGATCGTCCTCAAACAAACCCCAGGTTCCAATGCAACTGAAGTCATCAAGAGAGTCAAAGAAAAGCTTGACGAGATTAAGGCGGCGTCGTTTCCTCCAGGCATGGATTATGAGATCAGTTACGACGTTTCGAGCTTCCTTGATGCATCGATCGAGAAAGTATTGCACACTTTGCTCGAAGCTTTTATTCTGGTCTCACTAGTTGTTTTCCTGTTCTTGGGTGACTTTCGAAGTACGTTAATCCCAGTTCTGGCAGTGCCTGTGTCGCTGATCGGAGCCTTCTTCTTTATGCTGTTGTTCGGATTGTCGATTAATCTCATCACCCTCTTTGCGCTAGTGTTGGCAATTGGGGTTGTGGTGGATGACGCCATTGTTGTGGTCGAAGCGGTGCACGAAAAAATGCACACAAAACACATCGGCCCTTATCAAGCGACCCAAGAAGTCATGCATGAAATCAGTGGCGCGATCATCGCGATCACAATGACCATGACGGCTGTGTTCGTTCCAGTTACATTTATGACAGGGCCGGTAGGTGTTTTCTACAGGCAGTTCGGCTTGACCATGGCCATGTCCATCGTCCTCTCAGGTGTTGTCGCATTGACGCTCACTCCCGTTCTGTGCGCCATGATCCTCAAGCCGCACACAAGCCATCAAATACCGGGTGGGCTGCTGGGCTTCGTTAACCGTTGCATTAAAAGTATCGCAGGCAATTACTCCAATGTGCTCCGGGGTATATTGGCTGTTCTTCTGGGCCTAGCAGCTGGATTTGGAGTTTACTATTTGTTGAGGATAGAGATTGTTCACGAACTTGTATCGGAACAGATTCCTTTAACAGAATCGACGACGATTATTATCTCCGCGGCGATGGCTGTGTTCTTTATGCTGAACTTTCGCGCAGCCTTGTCGGGAAGCGAGCCGGGTGAGGAGAAAAAACGCGGGCCGCTTGGAGTGTTCTTACGGTTCTTCGATCAGCTTGTTCAGCACGTCACCGGTGCTTACGCGGGCATTGTACGTCGTTTAGTCCCAAGACGATTTCTGACGATGGCGATTGTTGCAGGATTCGGCTACGGCATCTTTTTCGTGAATGGGATATTACCGTCGGGCTTCATCCCACTCGAAGATCAGGGAGTTATCTATGGGATCATCCAAACGCCCCCAGGATCAACACTTGAGTACACCAATGCCAAGTCTCATGAGCTGCAGGCAGTTTGCAAAACGTTCGACGAAGTTACCACAGTGTCGTCGATCGCTGGCTACGAGATCCTGACTCAAGGCCGCGGGTCCAATGCTGGAACATGCCTGATCAACTTGAAGCCGTGGGCCGAACGCAAGTTGACCTCGAAACAGATTATCGAGGAGCTGGAGCATAAAGGGAGCGCGATTTCTAATGTGAAACTTGAGTTCTACGAGCCACCGGCAGTTCCCGGCTTTGGTGCAGCAGGTGGTTTCTCTTTAAACTTGCTGGATAAGACGAATAGCGGCAACTATGCGCAGATGGGAGAAATCACGGATAAGTTCATGGCTGCCCTGTCGAAACGCCCGGAGCTGAAAGGGCTTTTCACCTTCTTTGCTAGCGACTACCCACAGTATGAACTTGTCATTGATAATGACATCGCGATGCAGAAAGGGATTTCGATCGCTGACGCTATGAATAATCTCTCGATCGTCGTCGGTAGCACTTGGGAACAAGGGTTCGTACGCTTCGGTCAGTTCTATAAGGTCTATGTTCAAGCTCAACCCGAGTTCCGACGGATGCCAGACGATCTAGAGAGAATGTTCGTCAAGAATGATAAAGGTGAAATGGTTCCTTATTCTGCATTTCTCAAGCTCAAGAAGAAGCAAGGTTTAAATGAGATCAGTCGCTACAACCTTTACACAACGGCGGCCATCCAAGGAGCACCGGCTGCTGGTTTTAGCACCGGTCAAGCGATCGCAGCGATTCAAGCAGTTGCATCAGAAACTTTGCCGCGCGGCTTCGACATCGACTGGCAGGGTCTTTCCTACGACGAGGCGAAAAAAGGGAATACAGCCATCTACATTTTCTTGGTCGTGATTGTGTTCGTCTATCTTGTTTTGGTAGGCCAGTATGAAAGCTTCCTACTTCCGCTAGCCGTCATCATTTCACTGCCCGTTGGCCTCTTTGGATCGTTCCTATTTCTGAAAGCGATGGGTTTGTCGAACGACGTCTATGCTCAGATCGGTTTGGTCATGCTGGTTGGTTTGCTGGGTAAGAACGCGATTTTGATTGTTGAATTTGCTGTGCAGCGCCGCCATGAAGGAGCTAGCTTGATCGAGGCGGCGATCGAAGGTGGAAAGCTACGTTTCCGCCCGATTTTGATGACGTCGTTCGCATTCATCGCCGGGATGGTTCCGCTCGTCCGTGCTACAGGCCCAGGCGCCATCGGGAATCGAACTATCGGTACCACATCAGTCGGCGGCATGCTTGTCGGAACAGTTATTGGGGTCCTCGTGATTCCAGGCCTGTATTACATATTTGCAAAGATGGCCGATGGTCGCAAACTACTCAAGGACGAGACCGCTCAACCGCTTAGCGAGCGTTTCGAACACTAGTACTTCCTCCAACTTTAATTTGGGGGTCGTAGATGTGAGCCGTCGGCGCTAGCCGCGGGTGAACGGAGCACTTGACTCGACGTGACTTATCAACAATCCAAAGACCAACGATTTACGGTCGACAGATTAACGTTGGACGAACTTTTAATCTTGCACGACAACCACTTCGTTCACCCGCGGCTAGCGCCGTCGGCTCACTGATGTTGATCGCAAAATTAAAGTTAGATAACGCATTATTTCGTTTCATCACGAGAACTTTAGTCTTTCTGAGTGTTCATGCAGGTTAAATTTGGGCATACACTGCAAAATCGATAAAGCCGGTTCGGTCGAAAGATCGATTAAATGAAAGAGAGTCCACAATCGCATGATGTACTTTAGAACGATAGCATGCTGGCTTTCTTGATCTTGAATTTAGCAAGATGCTCGATTCATACATTAGCGCGCAAATAGCAACTAAAGTTGCTGTTTCAGGACGTCAAGGAGTAGACGGATGAAGCCCCCCCAAAATTCCCCGCCGCATCAAAAGCGTAAGCGACTCTCGTTATCCACCGCATTGTTTTCAGGATTGCTTTTGGCAGTTCCTGCTTGCAATTTACCGTGCTTGCAAAAGCCAACTCCTGGTGCGGCGATGCCCGACACTTTTAACGGACGCGTCGATCAGGAGAACTCCGCATGCATGGACCTGCACCAGTTCTTCAACGACCCGCTGCTGACTGGATTGGTCGATCAAGCGATGTTCGATAACCAAGAGCTGAAGATTTTGGCTCAGGACATTCGCATTGCTAACAACGAAGTGCTCGCCCGCTCCGGAGCCTATTTGCCCTTCCTGAGCTTTGGTGCTCGCTCAGGTGTTGAGAAGTCTGGGAGGTTCACTCGAGACGGGGCCGTTGAAGAACAATTAGAGATTCGACCTGGCAAAGGATTTCCTGATCCGCTGCCTGATTTTCTTGTCGGAACAAACGTCACGTGGGAAATCGATATTTGGAAACGGCTCCGCACTGCCCAGCGCGCCGCAGCCCTGCGTTACCTTGGCACTGCTGATGGACGAAATTACGTCGTGACTCGGCTGGTTGCGGACATTGCCGACAACTATTACGAACTGCTTGCGCTCGATAAACGACTAGAGACTTTGGACAGAACAATCTCGCTGCAGGAACAGAGCCTCGAGGCGGCGAAATTTAAAAAGGCGGCTGGTGCCGACACGGAACTAGGTGTTCAACGTTTTCAAGCCGAAGTCCGCAAGAACCAGAGTGAAAAGCTGATCATACAGCAGGATATCATTGAGACAGAGAATCGAATCAACTTTCTTTGCGGCCGATATCCTCAAGTGGTCGAGCGTCAAAAGGTCGATTTTTTCAATTTAAACATACAGTCGCTTAGCATCGGAGTTCCATCCCAGTTGCTCCAGAACCGCCCCGACATCCGCCAGGCCGAACGCGAATTGCAGTCCGCAGGGCTGGATGTGCAAGTCGCCCGCTTACGCTTCTATCCGTCGCTCGTGCTGAACGCTGGTGTTGGCTACCGAGCCTTCAATCCCAAGTACTTGTTCACTACACCCGACTCCTTGATCTACAACGCCGCCGGCGACATCGTCGCTCCACTGATCAATCGAAGAGCCATCAAGGCTGAGTACCTCAACGCGAATGCTCGGCAACTGCAAGCTCTGTATGATTACCAGCGAACTGTCTTGAACGCCTTCACCGAAGTCATTAATCGCATCAGTCAAGTGGAGAATTACGGCAAGAGTCTTGCGATCAAGATGCAGCAATTGGAATCGCTCGAAGCTTCCGTGGATGCGGCTACGAAACTGTATCAAGCTGCCAGGCCAGGTGTAGACTACGTCGACGTCCTGCTTGCCCAGCGAGATTTACAAGACGCCAAAGCGGTTGTGATCGACACCAAACTAGAGCAACTCTCGGGGGTCGTAAACGCCTATCAAGCCCTTGGCGGCGGACTCGTACGCAACGCCAACTCCGGCCCCACTCTCTTCCCATCGTCTGCCGTCCCGCCCGAAGAAGTCGTTCCCGGTGCTGACACTGCCGACATGAATACGAATACGGATGACGCTGACGCTGCCAATGCTGATAAGGCTGACAACGAAAAGACGGATGCCGATAAAGCCGGCTCGGACGCGCCCGTAAAGGCCGCCCCTGGAGAGATCAACAACCTTCAGTTTAAGTAGTGGCTCGAATATAATGCCGCTGCACTTCCTGCATGCAGCATTGTCCGTCGGCGGCAAGATACTCGCATTTCGCTTCTTTCGATTTCGACTTAGCTAACAGTTCACGAATCGACGCAGGAGACCGCTGCCGAATGGCTGTGTCGATATCTTCCAAAGTAAATCCGAAGCATGGACAGATCGGGGCATCCAAATCCTTCGGATAAATAGGGTGCTTAAGCTCACTCACAAGCACCAGTCGCTCAAACAAATCAAAGTAGGCGACCTCGCATCGTGCAAAACCACAAAACCAAGCGCCTGCTCCTACCTTGGACCGCGCTTCGGCGAGAATATGATGATCCAAAGTTGATTTGCCGACGGCGACACCTAGCGTGCCACATTGCGGACAATAGGCTCGTCCATCTGGTTCTTGTTCGCGAACGAATGCTTTGTTCATGCGATATATGCCTCTTAGGCGCTTGCTGCGCTGGACGGAATACGCTGACGCTGGCGGCGTCCGCTACGAAAGCATTACGGCGCTTCGGGCGGGATGGGCTGGCCGTGTGGATCAACGTCAGGGGCGTTGGTTTCTGCGTTCAGTCGATCACGCAATTGCTTGTCCGTAAAATGCTCAAACCGCTCGGCGCCCTGGTGAAGCTCGCGGTCAGTCAAGCCTGCTTCAGAGGCCAAGTATTGCTCCCATAGCCGATGCGAGCGAACGATGTTCTGAGCCTGTCGACGACCATCCGTGGCTAACGATAACTGCTTATTCGATTCGACGACCAATTTTTGCCACTTGAGCCACATCAATACCAACCGTGCGCGAAGTGACGAGACCAACAAATTGCCGCGAATCGTACTCGTCGATACGGCCGTTTGACCTTGTAACTCAGCTCGATAAATCGCCGCCAACACATCTTCGCTCAAGATATTCAATGCAACTCGCAGTGATCGAACGCCACGCGACAAGATGCCTTTGCGTGGCCCAAACAAGGCTGCTAAAACCAAGAGCAAGCCAGCAACAACTGCAATCATCCCGGCTGTATTCGATTTGCCAATTTCAGGTAACACGATGGACTCGGTCCGAAACCAATTGATGCATCCGATCACTGCCGATAACAGTCCACCAAACCAAGTTGGCACTGTGATCGCACTCAAGTGCCCCAACACGGCTGATACTACACCGACCACGACGCTGAGCAGAATCATCACGGCCAGTCGATCCGTCAGCAACCATGCGGTCACCGGAGGTACGACAAACATGGCCACCACCAAAATATTTCCGACCGATTCAAACGATGCGACGGCAGTGATGGCGACGAAGGCGGCTAAGGAATAATGAATCAGCCCAACCTTCACGCCTTGAGCAGCCGCCAACTGCGGATCAAAGGTACTGACCTTCAGCGGGCGATACAGTCCAAATACAAATGCAGCATTCAGAACAAACACAATTGCTAGTGGAATAACAACTCGCGGTACACTCCACCCGGCAACTTCGACGTGATCCAAGACCGATAATTCCAATGATCCGTACAAAACACAACTGGCGTCCAAGTCAACTCGTTTGGCTGCATCGAGACTAATCAGTATCAATCCGAGCGCAAATAGCCCCGTGAAGACAATACCTATCGACGCCCCTTCATCGACACGACCATATTGCCTGGCCAGTTCGGTAAGCAATACGGTGAGCACTCCGACGGCAGCCGCGCCAATGAACATCACCAATCCTTGTCGCTGGCCAGTAAAGATGAAAGCAGCGGCTAGGCCTGGAAGTACTGCATGACTGATCGCATCACCAAGTAGGCTCATGCGACGCAAGACAAGGAAATTCCCCAATAAGGCTGCGGCGGCCGCGCAGAGCGCACCGATCACAATCATCCAGCCATCAATTTCCCAAGACCAGTCATTCATAGTTCACGCACGAATGGCGATTATCCGTAAAGCAAAGAAGCCGATCGACAACGACCGGCTTCTCATAAGTTCAAATTGTCAACAACGCTGCGTACAAATTACTTTACAACAACTGCGTCAGAAAAGTTGGCTTTTTCAAGAGCGGCGATAGCGGCGGCTGCGTTGAAGTCACTGGTCGTCTTCAATTCAACAACTGGATTATCGATTTCGGTTTCTTTAGCTTGAGCTGCTAATTGAACGCCTTCGACGCCAGGCTGAGATGCCAGAGTTTCTTTGACTTTCGGCCAGCAGCTGTAAGGGCACATCATCGTCGGAACCTTGACGCTTTGAGTCGCGACGAAGCGAACTGCGCCAACACTCTTGGTGGACGATGAGTCCGGTTTTGGCTCAGCAGGTGCAGCGGCCGCTGGAGCTTCGGTAGCTGGTGTAGCCGCTGGTGGAGGTGTCGTTTCGACAGCCGCAGGTGAATCTGCCTCGGCAGTTACCGCACTAGAACCAGACTCAACCGTTGGCGAAGGGATCGAAGGAGACTTTGAGGAAGCATCGGGCTTCTTCTCAATTGTCTCTTTTGGCTGCTCGCAACCAACCATCGCGGCAAAAACTACCATCAAACTTAGCGCGAACCAACGCATCTCATTCTCCAATAAACTTGTTTCTTGTTTCAATCGCCTACATCTTCGCTTGGACCAAATTCCTTCTAAAGCGCGAAATACCCTCTTAAGTGTAGGCAAATTCTAATTCTTTTCAATGACCAACCTTTTTGGGGTTTTTCAATCCTGCCAATCGAATCGCCAAACGAATCGCTGCGAACAGACTGCTGCAGCTTGCCTTGCCCTGCCAGGCGATGTCGTAGGCCGTACCATGGTCGACACTTGTTCGAATCACTTTTAGGCCCAAAGTCGTGTTTACCGCTGAATCGAATGCCAGGGCTTTCAGCGGAATATGCCCCTGATCATGGTACATACATACAAATCCATCGGTCGTTCGGCGTTTGGCCGGCAGAAAGGCAGTATCCGGCGGGAGCGGACCTTCAACCATTAGTCCGCGACGCCTCGCTTCCTCAATAGCGGGGTAAATGATCCGTTCTTCCTCGCGGTCACCGAACAGGCCGTGCTCGCCTGCATGCGGGTTTAAACCGCACACGACCAGCCGCGGATTTCGCCCGTGAATGACCGTCAAACTCTCCGCCGTCAATTCAATCGTCTCAAGAACGCGTTCGATGGTCAGCAGTTTTGGAACCTCTGCGTAACCCACATGGACAGTCACAAACGTGCAAGTGATCTCAGGCGAGAACTGCATCATGCACCAGCGATCCGAAGCCGCTCGTTCAGCAAAGATTTCCGTGTGGCCGGGATAGTGGATCCCCGCGCTGCGAAAAGCCTCTTTGTTAATAGGAGCCGTCGTTACCGCGTCGACTTTCCCAGCCAGTGCCGCTTCGATCGCCGTTTCGATGTAATCGTAGCTCGCCCGTCCACTGGCCGCAGTGACTTCGCCGATCACGACATGTTCAGCATCGATGCATTGCAAGTCGATCACGCAGGATGCATCCATCGATTCAAACGAGTCATTTACGCCAAGGACTAATCTTGGTGCCGCCAATCCGGTCGCACTCGCACAGCGCTCGAGCACGTCCGCATCGCCAAACACAATCATTTGGCATTCGTTGTTGAGTTCAACGTCTGCAAGCGCGCGCAGGCAGATCTCCGGGCCAACTCCAGCCGGATCACCCATCGTTATCGCGATTCTAGATTTCATATTTTGCATTGGCTGGTGGCCTAATAGGGTAGCTGGTTTCGTGAGAAACCGGATGCAATGGGAAGGTCAGCGGTGTGCTCGTATCTCACGAAACCAGCTACCTCGCTCGCCAAAATGCTTCACAGCGTTTCCTGACGGAGTTCCGTCATATGTATTATGGCGACCGTCTCCGTTGGCAACCCGTTAAACCAACGCGACTCCTAATAACCCAGGCTAGAAGCCTAGGCTACGGGGTTAATCCATCTCATCGTCAAAGGCGACGACACCCGGCAGTGATGCATTGTATCTCTCCGCCATCATAGCTTCTGGTACTCGCGAATGCGGAAAGGGATTGCAAAAGGCCGCCGAGTCGCCGAAGCTGACACCGAGTGCACGAGCCGCTTGAACGGCCGATCCATTTACATCGACCACCGACAATTTTTTTATCGCTTCTATGATGGGAGTGCTCGATATACTGGGCGGATCATAACAAACCATTTCACCAAAGCGATGTTCCTCGATCAACCGAACTGCATGCGCTCCATACTGCGTCGCCAAGCATCGATCAAAATGCGTCGGCGAACCACCGCGCTGAAGATGACCAAGCACGACGCAGCGAGTTTCAGTCTCCAGTCGAACCTGAATCTCTTCGGCAATGACTTGACCAATGCCACCTAATCGCGTTTGCCGATCAGACTTCGCCGATTCAAGCGTTACAACGCCACCATCAGGCATGGCGGCTCCTTCGGCAACCACGATCAACGTAAATCGTTTGCCCATCAATTTGCGTTGAACGATCCGTGCGCAAACATTTTCGAACGTCCAGGGAATTTCCGGTATCAATATCACATCACCACCGCCAGCGATTCCTGCATGCAAGGCAATCCAGCCTGCATGTCGCCCCATCACTTCCAAAACCATCACCCGCTCATGACTGGCCGCAGTAGTATGCAGTCGCCCAAGCGCATCCGAGGCACAAGCCACCGCACTGTCAAATCCAAACGTAAAAGCTGTGCATCCCAAGTCGTTATCAATGGTCTTGGGGACGCCAACGACATTCACTCCGCCTTCGAACAGTTGTTGAGCGATCGACAAAGAGCCATCGCCACCGATGCAAATCAAACCGTCGACATGCAAATCGTGCAGCGTCCGCTTGACGCTCTCAATGAGGTGCCCGTCAATGGCTCGCGAACTATCACTGCCAACTTTGGCAGTGAACCTTCCCTTGTTGGTTGACCCTAAAATCGTGCCACCGAGATCCAGAATGTTCCAGGTGTTTTCCAGATTTAGCGGCATCCATGAAACAGGATGGACCAAGCCTTCGTAGCCGCGCAGAAACCCAGCCACTTCATAGCCCAGATGAACAGCTGATTTTACGCTTGCGCGAATTACTGCGTTCAATCCCGGGCAATCGCCGCCACCGGTCAAGATCCCGATTCTTCTCCGTTTTTTATGCACTCAGTTTCGCTCCACTTATCGTTTCAACATCATGAATGCGAATAGATCGCGGACTTGCTGGGGCGTCAATGCATCGATCATCCCGTCAGGCATCAGTGATTTGCCAGAATTTTTGCGATGCTCGATGTCTTCAGTGGCCAGAGTCAATTGTTCTTTATCCGTCTGGACCGTAATCGACTTTTCGGTTTCGCCAACGACAACCCCAGTGATGACGCGACCATTGGCTAAAGCGATGACCGAGGTCGTGAACTGCTTAGGCACGACCGAACTAGGATCGATAATATTCATCAGCAAGTAATCAAGATTGGTGCGGTTGGCGCCGGTCAAATCAGGGCCAATAGTTAGCCCTTCTCCGTACAATTTATGACATGTTGCACAAGATTTTTTAAATAGTGCGGCCCCGTTTTCCACCTTCGCTTTCGAAAGCGATTCCGCGGTCAACTCTTTCTTCCAACGTTCGATGGCGGCTAGTTTTGCTTCAGGCGTCTCTTGAACGACACCCCACTTCGATTCTAAGACTTTTTGAATTCGAGCATTACCGAGTGCGAGCAATTGCCTGACTTGTGATGCCGCCAACTCGCGTGAGTCGACTTCACCTGCTTCGATCGCGCTAATTAACTCCAAGGCATACGCCTCGCGACTTGAGAGCGTATCGATTGCCAGGCTGCGGTTACCATCTCTCAGTGCCGCGAACTGTTTTAACAATCGCTTTGGCGTATCTTTATGATCAAAGCTCACAAGTCCACGAATCGCCGCGTCCGCTACAGCACGGTCCTGTAACAGATTGAAGAAGATTGGAACTGCGTCATTGTCTTTTGCCGCAGCCAGTGCACGGATGGCTTCTTCGCGCGTGACCGGCTCCAAATCGCCATTGCCGGCCATCTTCCGCAAATCTGCGAGTGCTGCACCGTCACCAAATAACACTCCCAATGCGTCGACTGCAAAGACGATCTCCTTATTCTTCGACGCGCGAAGCTGCTTCTCAATCGCCGACCAATCTTTGGGTGCATCTGCGCGCGCGCGACCCGCTAAACCAGCTCGAAACGCGATCAACAGGCCTGCGACTTCGGTATCGCTACCTTTGGTTGCCATGTTGCTGATGTATCCGAGCACCTCGCTGGCGAGAGTCGATTCCTTGTTGACTTCATAGGCCAATCGTCGCACCGCGAATTGCTGCAGCTTTGGAATCGAACTGAGTAATTCAACTTGAGCAAGACTCTTCACTATCGGCTCGATACCATACCAAGTCATCAGGGTGAGATTGTTTTCGGCAGCGATCGTGCGAGCGTTTTCGGGTTGAGACAAAATCGCTTCAGTCAGTTGTAAACGTTCGGGCGAATCGAATCGGCGTAGCACGGAAACTAACCCAAGCAAGATGTTAGGTGCAGGCTTTTGTTTCGCCAACTCAATCAAGGTCGGCAGGAATTTCTTGCGTCGAGCTTCACTGCCAGCAGTCAACTGAATCGCTTGTTCAAGTTGCTCGAGGTTCGAACTCTTTAACCACTTGGTCAATTGCTCGTTCGAGTTCAGATCCAAGGCTTCTGCGGCCAGTAGTGGCAAGTTGCCTGCATCGTCGATACGAGCGTCACCTTGCTGCCGCTCTTGAAGGATGCGCAGTGAGTGACGTGCCAACCATGCGTCTTGGCTCGTTACATTGCCAAGCAGTGCCTTCGAATCCTGTTGAACGAGTGGCATTGCGGGCTTGAACGGTTTAGGCGTTCCGTAAGCGATACGATAGATGCGACCGCTGGTGCGATGAACTCCGTCATGGTCATGGCACTCGCCATTATCCGACCAATCTGCGACATAAACCGCACCATCGGGTCCCATCTTGATGTCTACGCCGCGAAACCACGGGTTCTTGACCAGCATAAAATCGGGTTCGCGCTTGCCCACAAAGCCGCTTCCGGATCGTTCCAGTCGATTCACGTTCATGCGGCGACCGTGTGTGTTGCACATGAAAATCTTGCCACGATACTCAGAGGGGAAGTTTGTCCCTTGATAGATCAATCCACCAACGTGCGAATGACCACCACCCAAATCATTGGCTACTCCATCGCGACTTTCATTCCACTTGCGAGTCGTATCCCAGTGGTAATGATCGGCGGTCATATCCATCAACTCGTAAAAGTGCGGATTGGCGTCTTGTCCGTACATACGCTTGAAGTGCGCGCCCGGCATAGCGTGCCATAGATGTCCTTGCACGTTGTTCGTCATGAAAAAATGACCGTCGGCGTTGTAATCCAAACCCCAAGGATTCGTTGTACCGTTACAGACCACTTCGACCAATTGTTTTGTTGGATGATAACGCCACACGCCACAATTCATCGCAGGCCGATCCGCTTGTGGAGTTCCTGGAACACCCGGATAGGAAGTATCTACAATTCCATGACGACCGTAAAGCCAACCGTCTGGTCCCCAAATCAAGCCGCTGACAAAGTTGTGTCCGCAGTCTTTGCTCCAACCATCGAGCACGACGGTCGGTTCGCTATCTGGAACATCGTCGCCATTCTTGTCTGAAATAAACGAAAGGGTTCCATCGTGCAGGATCCACAGCCCGCCGAAACCCCACGTCAAACTGGTCGTCATGAAACCTTTGTCCCAGAAGACTTTTCGCGAGTCATGCTGTCCGTCGTTGTCCGTGTCTTCCAAGACCACGATACGATCGCGGAGCTTGGTTTCATACGGTCCGCCGCTGTAGGTGTAGTTTTCGGCGACCCACAAGCGACCTCGATCGTCAAAGTCCATGCAGATCGGTTGCTGGACGTCGGGATCACCAGCGAACAAGGTCGCATTGAAGCCGCTTGGCAACTCGATCAGTTTGACCATGTCGGCAGCCGCTGGCGGATGTTGTCCCTCGGCTTCGGTATTGAAGACGGCTGGAAAATCGCTTTGTCCGTGAACGAAAGCAGTTGAGCACAGTGCCAGAATACTTATACAGGTCATCTGCAGGGAGGCAGGGGTAAGTTGAAACTTCATTCTCGCGTATCCTCGTCAAACGTGGGGTTGCCTGGCGAACTGCCTTTCAGCGATTCGAGGGTCTATTGTAACCAAAGTGAATTGCAAGCGTTTCATGCAAGCTGAATTGCTTCTTATCGCTTGCATTTCGGTTATTCCAATCCGGTAAGTGCTGGCGACGTCAACGATTGAAATCGCAATGGGGCCTGATTGTGTCGATAGTAACGGAACAGCCCATTTGCCCCATTTTTAGGCACTGCGACCAACCAATCATGAGCCGATGTATGCGAAACTTGCCGAAGTTGGTTATCAAGTTTGCAGTTCTCGCAATGCTTGCATTTCAAATGCACTCGACTGTTGAGGCCCAACAAATAAAAATGGCTTCGTCGCTGCGATTGCCAAACGAGAGCATCTACGTTCTCCAAAGGATCGAACTGGAGCAAGAAAAGGAAGCCGCAAGTCGGGCTGAAAACAAAGACTTGCGCACTGAGGAAGACGAAAAGAAAAAAGTAGAAGCAAACTTAGGGAGCAACTCACCATCTGCGAGTCCAGCTTCAACCAATGAACCGATGCAGTCACCCGGTTTGGGATTAGGACTTGCTGAGCTTGAGCAACTCGCGTGTCAATACAATCCAACCATCCTTCGTTTCTCGGCACTGGTGGCTTCATCTCGCGGTTTAGCGTATCAAGCGGGCAGAATGCCAAACCCGACGGTGGGTTATCAGGGTCAGCAGATTGGCAGCAAGGGGCAAGCTGAACAGCACGGCGCGATGATAAACCAGGATTTTGTGCGTCGCGAAAAACGACAACTTGATCGCTCTGTAGCCACGCAAGAAATAGCACAAGCCGAGCAACGTTTGGCGGCTCAGCAACAGCGTGTTTTAACCGATGTACGCAACGCCTACTATCGAGTGCTCTATGTACAACAACAGATTCGAGCTCTTGAGGATTTGAGGACGATTGCACAAAAAGCGGTTGACATTGCCAAACAACTCCTGGCTGCGGAAGAAGTTGCAAAGACGGATTTACTCCAAGCTGAAGTTGAGAAACAGCAAGCTGAGTTACAACTGGCCAATGCGCAGTACACCTCGCAAGCCGCTTGGTCGCAGTTGTCGGCAGTCGTCGGCCAGCCCATTCAACTGCAACCTTTGGCTGGCGATTTTTTTGCCTTAACGGAAAACTATGACTTTGAACAGACGCTCGCATGGTTGACATCGCAGAGCCCCGATGTACTGGCAGCCAATGCAAGAATTTACCAAGCTCGCTGCTATCTGCAGCGGCAAATAGTCGAACCGCGACCAAATCTGTCGGTACAAGGTCTCTACAATTTCGTTGACAACGGCATTGGAGGCAAGCCCGATGCAGGACTCGCCGTTGGACTTCCACTGCCGTTGTGGAATAAGAACGAAGGCAATATTCAGTCCGCGCGACAGGAGCTCATTGCTGCAGAGCAAATGCTCGCTCAAATCCAACTGCGAATTAAGCAGGAGTTGGCTACCGTTATGGAGCAATACAATCGCGCCAAGTCTCAAGCGAGCTATCTCAATGAGCAAATTCTTCCCCGAGTTCAACAGACGCTCGATCTAACTCGTCAAACTTACGAAGCGGGCGAAGTCAACTTCGTCGCTCTTCTGACCGTTCAGCGAACTTATACCCAAAACAAACTGGCTTATCTCGAAGCGTTGGCCACGGTCCGTAGATCCGAAGTCGATTTACGCGGTATGCTACTCAGCGGCAGTCTCACTGCGCAGTAATCGCTTTGCTTGCGCGATAGCATTCGGCGCTCTGGTGCGTTATCCTAGCTGTTTTCGCTCCCACTTGAGGATTCCATGATGTCAGACGCATACAATCCCTACCAACCTCAGATGTCTGGACAAGGGAACACGTTACTGCCTGGTCAACGACCCGTAACGGCCACCGTTTTTGGAATCCTAAACTTAGTGTTTGGAATTCTCGGCGTTTGCGGAAGCATGATAGGAATTGGCATGTTTGCCGTAATGTCCAGCGATCTCATGGACGCAAATGCTAAGGCTCAAATGAATTGGCAACAATTCGACGACCCGACAATATTCGCCGTCTTAATTGCCCAGATGACGCTTAGTGGAATACTAGCGATCGTCATCATTATCAGCGGCATAGGCCTTCTCAAGTTCAAACCGTGGGGCCGCAAGCTCGCAAATTTCTACGCAGTGGCTACTTTGATATTGATTGTCATTGGAACAACTTTCAGCATAATCTATACCGTGATCCCCACCTTAAATGAAGCTAACCTACCAGGCGCCGACCCGCAAAAAATGGGGGCGGCTATCGGCGGGCTCGTTGGAGGAGTTTTTGGTGCCTGTTTCGGTATCATTTATCCAATTTGCATTCTCGTCTTCCTCAACCGTCGACGATTCGTTGATCAGATTACTGCTCGTTAGTGATTTGTCCAACAACCCGAATCACGCAAGCAACGGCGCTGATTTAGTGAATCCCAAAAGCAAAGTTGGACAAAGCATTTCTTAGAAGTCGGCGTATTCGTCGTACGCGTCGCGGAGCAAGTCCATATCGGCGAGCTTTCCCGTCCACCGCCGAAAATCGTATGCTTCGGCGGCGATCAACTGGTCAGTTTCCGTAAAGATCTTTGTCTTTCCAGTTGACCAAGCTTGATTGAGTTCTTCACGCGTCAGCAGTTGATTGGTCGCTACGGACAATTGCATTTCGCCAACGAACTCTAGATCACGCATCAGAGGCAACTTCTCGGCAATGGCTTCACCAACGACGACGACATGGGTGATTGCATTGGGCAGAGCGATTGCGTCGGTGAGCGTTTGAAGCATGTCAGCCAGTGGCGTTAAGGCTGGCGCAGTTGCTTCAGGCGATTCCTTTTCAACTGTCACGTCGCTCCAAATTAGATGACTAGGTACAAAACCAGCCGCTTGCATTGCATGATGTAAACTCTGCGTCAATCGAGATCGGCCATGGAGCCATACCAGTGTGCTAGATGCCGATGCGACGCTTGTAATCAGATCCAGCAAGCCAAACCCCTGATTGTCCCAGTAGTCCCAACGATCTTGCTCGCCTTGAATCTCGTGTCGCATTGCGGACGTTACGACGTTGAATGAGGAATAGGGTTGCTCAAGGGTCTGCGACGCGGCCAATGGCTGCAGTTCGGGAAAGAACCGAATCGCAGTGAAGGCCATCGCTCGCATGCCTACCAGGGCCGATTGAAAATTCTTGGGCTGGACTTCAACAGTAATAACTCGCCAGTCACAATTCGCAGATTCAAAGGCGCGTTCCATCAAAAATTGAGTTGGTCGGCCGGCCACGGCAGCTCCAACGCAACATAGAATCGGCTGAATTTTGGAGTCCATGTTTGCGCCGTACTTCGACTCTGAGAGAATACTGTATGTTCCAAAGACCAACATGACCACGCTTTGTCTAATCCTATCGGCATTCGAAGATCGTTGCCAGTCAGCGTGGGTTTGTAGCTGGTTTCGTGAGAAACCGGCCGTGAACCAACTGCGTTAGTTAGCTGCCGGTTTGTGAGTCGACTGCTCACAGTTTTCACTTACTTCGATCGCGTTTCGATCGCGGCAGATAAATTCTAGCGGTCGGCAAGACAGATTCGCAAATCGCAAACATTGGTGTTCGTTGGTCCTGTTTCAATTAGCCCGCCGAATCGTTTAAAAAAGGAATACGCGTCCGCTCGAAATATGTGATCAACCAACTTCACATCAGCTGCGATGGCGTGTTCAAGTGTTTGAGCGTCGAACATTGCACCCGCTGCAGTCGTGGGGCCGTCTTCGCCGTCCGTCCCGCCACTAAGGAATACGAACGGTCGCGAAAAACGTCCCGCACTGTTGGGCCAGCCCATTTTTCTTAGCGACTCCATAACCGATAAGGCCAATTGCTGGTTACGGCCGCCAAGGCCGCGCTGCGAGGGTTCGGGCAGCAGCACCGTCGGCTCGCCGCCACTGATCAGACAATCGATTTCACGCTGGCCGAGCAATTGTTCGATCGCGCCCGACAAATGCCTGGCCACTGCGCCAACGTCGCCTTCCGACGATCGAGCGCTTTGCATTAAATACCGATATCCCAGTTCAACTGCCCGCGTACCTGCTGCGTCCACCGCTGTCGCATTGTTTGCAAGGATCACATGTTCAACATCGGGCATTGAATGCTGAGAGGGATTCGAAGCGCTAACCGCCGCATTCCGGCGAAGGAGGCTGCAAATGTTCAGCAGTCGCGGTTCCTGAGACAGGTTCAACTGCTCAAGTGCGAGCAACGCTTGGCTGGCGTCGCGATTAGCCGTGATCAGGGTTGGCCCGGATGCAATGGTTTGTAATGAATCGTCAAGCACATCTGAGATGATCAGTGAGATCATCCGTCCAGCGCGACAAGCTCGCGCGAGTCCGCCGCCTTTCACCTCGCTGAGTGCACGTCGCACGCAATTCAATTGCTCAATGTTGCCACCAGCACCGGAGATCAACTGAGCCACCGCTTGCTTGTCATTCAGTGTTACACCGGCAGGCGGGGCAACTAGCAGGGCTGAACCTCCGCCTGACAAAAGAACAATCACAAGATCGCGAGAGGTGCACTCTTGCATGAGTCTAAGAATCTGCCGCGTACCAAAAATCGCGGCTTCTGTCGGTTCGTTCAAGCCTGCTGGACGGGCCGCATGGAGGTGAATGTTCGGACCTGCATCACCATCCCGAAAGGAACCTGCAGGGGCGTTGATCCAGCCAGTGACGGGATGCGGAATGCGGCTGAGCTGCTGACGATAGAGCTCTCTGGCCATCCCGGCAGCAGCTTTTCCAGCACCGACCACAACGATTCGCGAAAACTTACTCAGATCGACGATAGCCTGATCATCAATGGCCAAGAGGTTGGATTCGATCTTGACCTTGTCCGTGAACAAACGTTGCGGAGTGACGGCTTTAACACCAGCCGCAAAGATTGAAAGTGCGTGTTCTCGCAGCACATTATTCATCTTCCGGCTTGCTCAACGCGCTCGGCTGCCAGGTGGGATCTTTTTCAAAGAACATCAGGTGTTGCCAGGGAAGGCCGTCATACTGTTTGGCGAGCTTAAAACCGTTGGCTTTATACTCCTTTAAAATCTGCTTCTTGGTCATTTTATGTTCGGGCTTGATTGGCACGGTGCGGTCCTCTTCGCGATACTCGAGCAGAGCGATCACGCCGGTGGGCTTGAGACCTTTGCGAATGCCGGCGAGCATCTGCTGCGGATGCGAGAATTCGTGATAGACATCGACCAGCAGCAGCATGTCGACCGAATCGGCTGGCACTTTGGGATCCGCTACACTACTTAAAATGGGCTCAATGTTTTCAACGCCATTTTCCTTACATCGCAACTCGAGCAGATGAAGCATTTCAGACTGGATATCAACAGCTAGTACTTTGCCGCCTGGCGAGACCAGCTTTGCCATTTCCAATGAATAGAAACCGTTGCCACAGCCAAGATCGCAAACAACCATTCCAGGCTTGAGGTTCAACTGCGCGATGGCATCACTGGCCCGCTCTTCGGCTTCGCGTTCCGTTCGAATCAGCCAAGGAGCACCGTGAAAGCTCATCGTCTGTGCAATTTTTCGACCCATGTACTTCGTACGAGCCGGCGGGATTTTTTCCTCAATCGCGTCCGACTTCGTCGCGTCCGCTTTCTGTGCATAAACGTTATCGATCAGCGTAACTTGAGTAAGCGCCCCAACAATGCACCAGAAGATCGTGGGCACCCAGTTGGTAGGTTGCGGATGTCGTGAATTCATTTTACTTCCAGCGTTAAAAGGAGAATTACTGAGCAAAGTAGTGGCTAAAGCTACGCTCATTTAGTATTCAGCTAGCAAGTTATTAAGCAGCAGGTAGTGTCAGCGGTTTTTCGATTATAGCGCAGTGGCCATCGATTTACCATGTTGCGACTACTAAAACCGTTGGCAAGAACAACTCCTACTTCCATCCGCGGGACCACTATGTCGTCCGTGTGTGGGAGATGTACGTCTTCCCACGGATGGCATAGCGGTCCCACGGATGATACACCATGGTGCAATGACTTTGCTCTGAGACTTTCGCTTTTAAGTCAGCCGTCTTTTGCCAGAAGTCATCCGATAGCGCGATCTTGCAAACTCAACGAGGCTTGCGACACCGATCGCTGATAGCGTAAAGAGAATGCCATACAGCGGCACTAAAAATCTTCCGCCGGTGGTGTAGAGCGATGCGACCAAGATCGTGTTCATGACTGGCAAACCAACAAGCACCCAAGCTTCGGGACGACGTTTGATAATCAAACAAATCGCACCTGCCAAAATCAACATACGCCAAACTAAGCTCTTTCCGGCGTAGGGATTCCAGTGAATGATCACTCTGGAAACAAACAGCAGTGGCAATTCCGTCCTATGCTCAGCGATCCACGTTCGAACTAAACGCTTCGATTCATCGGCGATCATCAACTCGCGAGCGACATCGCTGGGCAACGAGTTGAACGCTTCGTTCTCGCGCATCGCTTGTCTTAAGCGTTGTTCCGGTGCGTGTTGCCAATCGCCACCGCCAGCAAGTGCTTCGTCGCAATAACCACCGAGCAAAGTGATCGGTCCTTGCGTGCCGAGTGGCATGAATCGATCCAACACGAGGCAGTTTCGAATCCACCAAGGAGATAAACAAACAAGTGCTATCACAATGATCAACGTTGCGTCGCGCAGTCGATGGCTTTTTCGAATCACCCCCAACAGCAACCATAATCCGGGCAACCAAAGTACGAATAACGATCGGACCAGAATCATTCCAGCAATTGTTGCTCCCATTGCAAGGACTAGCCACCACGCAAGGGGCCGAGGCGATTCGCTTGTTTGTGAGTGGCTGAGTGCAAGTAGCGAGGCCACCAATAACTGAGTGAGCAACAGCGCGAGCGGCTCAGTTAAAAAATCGCTGGCGTAGCTCAGTAGAGTGCGATTGCTAGCGGCTAACAATATTGCTGTGGCACATCCTACGCCCATCGAGCTACTTGAAAACTTGCGTCCCCCAACTGCGAACTTCGCCATGACTGTTGCAGCATTAGCAACGGCGAGTGCGCAGCCAACCGCTAAACACAACGCCGAAAGCACTCGTACTGTGGCAAAGGCGGTCGATCCACGGCCGATTACTTTGTAGAGGATTGCAATGATCGCGGGAAA
Organism: Planctomycetia bacterium; assembly: GCA_031412515.1. GTDB lineage: Bacteria > Planctomycetota > Planctomycetia > Pirellulales > Pirellulaceae > Aureliella. The sequence goes on from JANODD010000145.1 coordinate 24,995, forward strand.
CAAGGGCGGCCTGCCTGTCATTGGCATCGATTGGGGCGGAGCATCAAGGTAGACTTGAAAATCGCCCCGTTCAGAGGATTGCTCGTAGGGCTCTCGCCACCGTGAGTCTTGCAAATCAAGCCAAAAGCCATGACCCTCAGACAGGTGATAGGCTATGTTTTCGTAGACTGGCCCATCGCTGGTCGGCTTTGGCAGCAACATAAATCTTGGATCCAGAACGACGCTGGCAATGCAGACTGCCCCGAGCACCGCAGCGGCTAAAATAAACCAAGTTCTCGCATTGAAAACGTTCATGACTTGGTCTGGTTTCCGCAGCTGGGTTTGTAAAAACCCGGTTATTCTAATGGGAGCGTCGTTACGGTAGCTGGGTTTGTGAAAACCCGGTTGCTGTCATGTGCGGAATTAGCGGGATGCATCCAGCTTCTCACGAAGCCAGCTACATGGTTTTTGCTTTCCGGCTTCTCACGAAGCCAGCTACATGGTTTGCCTTTCCCGGCTTCTCACGAAGCCAGCAAGGTCGTAATTTTAGGCAAAACTTTGCGAAGTTTTGTGTATGATAAGTGTACCGCAACCTATCCTCCCCAAAAGCAGTCGCTCATGCATCGATATACATTTTTTACCGCCATTTTCGCACTGAATTTGCTTTACCTCCAGATCGCACTCTCCGGCGCCGAAGTTCCCGAGCAAGCTTCAATGAAGCTCAAAGCCTACCCCGCTTCGATCTTGCTTTGCGGCAAAGATTCAAGCGGCCTCGTTGTCGTTCAAAAATTGCTCAACACTGCGGGGGTGGAAACGACTGGAAAGCAACTGACCGAAGGACTGCCGATTGCCTCAGCGGACCCAGCGATTGCCGTTTGGAAAGAAGGTCGGATTCATGCGGTCGCTGATGGAAAAACGGAACTCCTCGTTCAAGCGGACGGCAGCGACGCGCTCCACATTCCGATCCAAGTCCAAGGAACCGGCGAGCCGCGGCGATGGCAGTTTGATGCTCATGTGCAATCTGTTTTAACGCGAGCCGGTTGCAATAGTGGTGCCTGCCATGGTGCACTCGCTGGTAAGGGAGGTTTTCGGCTTTCACTGCGAGCCTACGACAGCATCGCGGATCACTTTACGATGACGCGCCAAGACCGAGGCCGTCGCATTGAACCGGCTGATCCAGGTCGCAGTCTGCTGCTCGCCAAACCAACGACGTTGATTCCGCACAAAGGCGGCTTGCGATTAGAAGAAGGCTCAGCTGACTATCGTTTGCTGGCCGAGTGGATTGCTGGCGGCGCGGTGGGACCTCAAGAGTCGGATGCAAAGTTGCTTTCTGTCGAAGTGCTCCCCAGCGCGATTGAGCTGGCCAAAGACAATACTCAGCAGTTGATCGTTCGCGCTGCGTACAGCGATGGTCGGGTCGACGATGTGACTCAATGGGCCAAGTTCAACTCAGCTAATGAAGCGGTCGTTCGCGTCGATGAAAACGGTCGAGTTCAAGTAGTTGGAAACGGCAAGGGAGGAGTGGTGGCTTCCTTCTCTAGTCGCGTCGCCATTTCATCGGTAGTTGTTCCGTACGAGAGTACCCTGAGCCCAACGGCTTATCAAGATTTCCAGCCACGCAATTTAATCGACACAGCGATGCTAGCGGAATGGCAATCGCTTCGATTGGCTCCCTCGTCAAAGTGTGATGATGCAACGTTTTTGCGACGCGCCTATTTAGATACAACAGGGACACTGCCAACAGTAGCTCAGGTCAAAGCATTTCTGGGCGATAATCGCAGCGATCGTCGTGATCGTGTGATTGAAGAGTTGCTTTCGAGCGACGCGTTTGTCGATTATTGGTCCTACAAGTGGTCTGATCTTTTGTTGGTCAATGGAACTTTGTTGCGTCCAGACGCGGTGGCTTCCTTTTACAAATGGATTCGCCAGAACGTTGAAAAGAACACCCCTTGGAACGAATTCTGTAAGCAAATCGTGCTGGCTCGTGGCGAAAGCATGACGGATGGTGCGACTAATTTCTATGCCATTCATCAAGACCCAGAAAGTTTAACTGAGAACACTTGCCAAGCGTTCATGGGACTCTCAATTGGATGTGCGAAGTGCCACAATCATCCGCTGGAAAAATGGACCAACGATCAATACTATTCGATGGCTAATCTCTACGCGCGAGTGCGAGCGAAAGGTTGGGGCGGCGATTCTCGAAATGGTGACGGTCAACGAACCTTGCTGGTCCTTGAGCGTGGCGACTTGATACAGCCTTCGCGTGGCAAGCCTCAAATCCCATCCGCTTTGGATGCCGAGCCGATCGATATCAACGCTACAGGCGACCGTCGCGAAGCATTGGCTGAATGGCTAGCCAGCCCTGAGAATCCTTACTTCAGTCGTGCGATCGTCAACCGAGTATGGGCGAATTTCATGGGCGTTGGACTGGTTGAATCAGTTGATGATTTGCGTGTGAGCAATCCAGCGAGCAGCGATCGCTTGCTGGGTGAATTAGCTCAGTTTACTATCGACAATCGATACGATCTAAAAGCGGTCATGCGATTGATTCTTCAGTCACAAACTTATCAACGGTCCGCTCAAGCGATTCCCGGCAACGAGCACGACAACCGATTCTACTGCCGCTATTATCCACGACGGCTGATGGCGGAAGTCCTCCACGACTCGATCGTGACTGTTACTGGCGTGCCGTCGAAGTTCACTGAAATCGAGTTTCCAGGTGCTGACAAATCGCCCACAAAAGATTACCCCGAAGGAACGCGTTCGCTCGAGTTGCATGACTCAGCCGTTGCCAATTATTTTCTAAAAACCTTTGGTCGACATCAGCGGCGGATCACTTGCGATTGCGAACGGAGCGATCAACCGACGGTGATTCAAGTTTTGCATTTGAACAATGGGACAACGATCAACGAAAAACTGAGTTCACCGGAAAGTATTGTGGGCCGGTGGATGAAGGAGGGTTTGCCGTTGGAAGAAGTAATCGATCAAGCCTACTTGGCCGCATTGTCGCGTTCGCCTTCTAATGAAGAACGCAGTAAGATACTGGCTCTGGTCGCGGATGCCGACAAGGAAAATGTCGCTCGGCGTGAATCCTTTGAAGACGTGCTTTGGAGTCTAATGACCAGTCCTGAATTCTTGTTTGCTCACTGATTTCGAGTTCGCTGATTCTTGTCCGCACCGTCTTACTCGTCTGCTAGGGTCGTCCGTCGAATAGACCTGGCGCCGCACTTGTCGATTGCCCAATAGAAATGAGTTCAACGTGGTTCATTTAATTCTCGAAAGCCCTACGGTGCTTGGGATCGGTGGGTTATTTGCCGCAGGGTTGGCAGGGTTCTTCTGGACTCAATCGGGTAACAAAGCGGCCGGTTGGACTGCGATCATTCTTTTATTATTGACGTTGGGCTTGGTTTTCGTGAGCGTTCAAGTTGAAACCGACCAAGAAAGGATCACTCGCATGCTGAACGATGTCGCCAGCGCACTGCAACGCAATGATAGTGAATATGTAATTAGCCACATTCATCCGCAAGCCTCGGAGACGGTACATCGAGCCAAAACGGAATTGCCGCGATACAAGTTCTCTGAAGCTCGAGTGACGCGGATCAAAGCCATCACCGTCGACAATTCTCGCAAACCTGAAACTGCGGTAGCCGAGTTCAATGTTGTCGTTCGCGTCAGCGTAGAAGGATTCAGTGGCCCAGTGGCCCGCTTCGTCAAGCTTTATCTCGCCAAGCAGGATGAACGTTGGTTAGTCCGCGACTACGAGCATTCCGACCCCACCGCCGGCTTCCGTAACTAGTGGCGTATGCTTCCAGCTTGCGATTATTTCGCGCGTCGCTCCTGCTGGGTGCGACCAGTTCACAAGCGTTGACCGTGCCCTGTAACGACGAAGATCGAAGCAGTTAGGCTGCTTTTTTCAGACAGCGCGAGGCAAGCATTTTCCCACGGATCGCATAGCGGTCCCACGGATGAATGCATGGACGTGGTAAGAAAATTGTTGGTAAGAAAATTTCTCTAAGTCTGAAAACCGTGTCCTAATATTCCTACCACTAATTTTCTTACCAATGACTTTTGGATGTTTACTTCGATATTTTCCTGGAATCGGGTAGCCGGTAAGCCAGCGGCGACGTCCCCGCCGTGCGGGCGGTAACGCTTCAACCGAACTTCGTATAAAATAGGTCGGGTGTGCGACTAAAAATTGTCTGGAATCTGCGTTCGAGCTTCCAATGCTAAAGATTCGTATTATTGCTTTGATGCTGGTGTTGCTTGCTACGAGTGCGTACGCGTGCAACATCCCAGTCTTTCGTTATGCCCTTGAGCGCTGGAAAGCCGACATTTGCGAGTTGCTCGTTTTTCATGACGGGCCGCTCGATGACAAAGCGAAATTGCTGGTCGATTCGCTGATGAAGCAATCGACAAGTGGTGGTGGATTTGCAAACGTAAAGGTGCAAGCGATTGACGTACGAACCGCAGACGCACAGAGCCTGGCAGTTTGGAAGGGCTTGAATGAGACAGAACAAAAGCCAACTCCTTACGCGACCGTTCGCGCCGCACACGCTCGCGGACCGATCACTGCGTGGCATGGGAAGCTAGATGAAGTGACTGGACAAGTTTTGCAGTCACCGCTTCGCAAGCGTTTGGCCGAACGTTTACTGAATGGCGATTCAATAGTGTGGGTGCTTCTGAAATCACCCGACGAGGAACGCAACGAGTCGGTGCGCAAGATGATCAAAGCCCAGTCGGCTGAGTTAGCGACAAAGTTAGTGTTGCCTGACGGAATCGGTTTGCCAGGGTCGGAGCTTCATTCCGAAGTGCCGTTGTTTCTCAAGTTCACATTGCTTGAACTGGACCGCGATGACGCTCAGGAGCAGTTCCTTGTAAAGGTATTCGGCGGTTTTCAATCGCAAGCCTATGCGGAAAAGCAACCTCTAGTGATCCCTGTTTTCGGTCGTGGCCGGGCACTTGAAGTGATTCCCGCAGATCAGTTAGATGCCAAGTTGTTCGAAGAGCTGACATTGTTCCTTTGCGGTGCATGTTCATGTCAAGTTAAAGAGAGCAACCCGGGTTTTGATTTGTTGCTGACGGCTGATTGGAACACTGAATTATTTGGTGAGAATGGACCACTGCCACCGCCGCCGAAAACGATCGCCGATCAAGGACAGCCACCCAAACTATTGCCGATCGCCCCCGGACGAAAGAAACCGTAATGAACAAAACGACGTTGGCAATGTTAGGCTCGTTGGGAATGCTTGCTGCCGCGGTAATCCTGTTATCGCGAACCAACCCACAGAGCAAAGATCAGACTGAACCACTCGTCTTGTTTTGCGCGGCCAGCAATCGAGCTGTCGTGGACGCCATTCGCGAAGACTACAAAAAAGAGTTTGGCCGCGACGTTCAAGTTCAGTACGGACCCTCACAAACTTTGCTGGCAACAATGGAAGTTACTCAAACCGGCGACCTATACCTGCCGGCTGACGACAGTTTTCTAATTCTGGCGAAGGAGAAGGGCCTAGTGGCGGAGATGCTTCCTCTAGGCGCAATGAAAGCTGGAGTGGCGGTGCTGAAGGGGAATCCCAAGCACATTAGTTCTTTTGCCGATTTATGCAAAAAGGATGTGCGATTCGTTCAGGCGAATGCGGACGCAGCGGCTATTGGAAAATTAACTCGTGAAGTGCTGACTCATTCACAGCAGTGGGATGAACTGGATGAGGCGACGACTGCCTATCGATCGACAGTAACCGACGTTGCCAACGATGTATTAGTGGGCGCGGCAGATGCAGGCATCGTTTATGACGCCGTGTTGCACACCTATCCTGGACTTGAATTTGTAAGTATCCCAGAATTAGCAAGCGCACGATCGCAAGTCGCTGTGGGCGTAGTCAATGGATCGAAACAGTCGTCGGCAGCGCTCCATTTTGCTCGCTACTTGGCCGCTTCGGATCGCGGCGGCAAACGCTACGAAGAATTTGGCTTCACGGCTGAAAAAACTGAGGTTTGGAGTGATGTGCCCGAACTGGCTGTGTTCGCGGGCTCGATGTTACGGCCTGCCATCGAAGAGACAATCAAAGCCTTTGAACAGCGAGAAGGAGTGCGAGTAACAACGGTCTATAACGGCTGTGGCATTCTAGTTGCACAGATGAAGACGGGACAGTTGCCGGACGCTTACTTTGCATGCGATAAAGAATTCATGAGCCAAGTGAAAGAGTATTTCCCTGAGCCGGTTGACGTATCGCAGAACGAGTTGGTGATCCTGGTTCAAAAAGACAACCCGCTGGGCATTCGAACGTTGAAGGACCTGACGCGTAAAGGCTTGCGAGTCGGTATAGGTCACGAGAAGCAATGTGCGATGGGTTGGATAACTCAGAATACGTTTCGCGAAGGTGGTATTCAAAAAGATGTCATGGCGAACGTTACCGTACAAACTCCAACAGGTGATATGTTAGTCAATCAGTTGCGGACCGGTTCGCTCGACGCCGCTGTCGCTTATTTGAGCAACGCGGCGGGTGCGTCTGAGTTTCTTGATGCGGTTCAGATTACAGGTATCGAATGTTCGGTCGCTACCCAACCGTGGGCGATCGCTGCCAAGAGTAAATTTCCATTGACGACCAGCCGTTTGTTTGAACGCATTTGTTCCGCCGAAAGCCAGGAGACGTTTCTGGCTGAAGGCTTTCGTTGGCAGAAGACTAATTAGGTCAGTCGCATGGTTCGCTTGCAAGTCATTTTTGCCTGGATGATTCTCGGAGTGGTATCACCAGCTATTTCGCAGCTTCCCCATGTTGTCGAAAGTCGTTTGGGTGTCGATTCAGTTAAAATCGACGGCGGCAAGCGACTCTATGGTTTTCTACTTAGCCAGGCGGCTGATCAGAGCATCGTATTTGCAGTGGAGCGACGCTGGCTGGAAACGACTCACCCACAGTTTTACACCGAGTTCACAGGGCAAGAGCGCGATCGTTTTGAGAAGTTGCGTCAGCAGCGCATCAAACGTATAGAAAGATGGCTTGAGGACCGTCCCGATGATCGCAGCTTGGTTGCTTTTCTAGAACACGAGCTAGCCCGGTTCAGCGAAGTGGTGCCAGACGATTTGAGCAAGAAAAAATTCGTGACGATTGAGCTAAAACCAAATCGTTTTCGAGAGATTTCCAAGCAACCTGCGGACCGTCGCGAGATCGCTGGCTTGGCGTTTCAAAACCATCTTGAAGCGGTCACAACGACTCCCGTCACGCAACTGAAGAAACAGTTAGCTGAAATGGGCGTTGATATGGATTCCGAGATGGTAAATCTGAGCAAAGAAGTTGAATCGGCGGGAGAGACTGATCGCCAATGGGCCGCTCGAAAAGCCGTTGTCGAACACACACTTCGCAAACAGATTGAGTTTCAAGGCACGGGCAGCATGATGATTCGCAAAACGGACACGCCCGACATGACCGCGCTCGTTTCGCAGATAGTGGGTGGCGGAGGCCTGGGAGAAGATCCGATCAGTCAGCTTGGGGCGGAACTTGGCTTGCCAGAATTTAAAAAGCCGAAAGAGCAGAGCGACGGTTGGTGGAAGCGAGCCACCGAAGAGGCCGAGCGCGATGGATTTCGTGGAGTTTCGATCACTCGCTTGAACCAAAACATGCTGTCACCGATTGTGACCGTCGAAGCCTGTTTCTTTGCGATGGAAAAACCGGGCGCTTGGTTTCAAGTTACAAAATGCACTGGTCAAGCTAGCACGGCTGATCAGACCGAAGAGCAACTGAAGCGAATTCAAGAAGATCCGCAAGTAAAGTCGGTTCTTGATACGCTCAAGGGGCTTGGATTAGGCGGGCAGGGAACTATCGAGCAAGCCTTGCGTCATGGTGCGGCCACTCAAAAAGCCCTTCAGGATGCAACGACCCAGCTAAATGCGTTTATCAGCCAGAACTCGCGTGAGCTTGACACCCAGCCAATTGCACTTGCACCTTGATAGAGTCTATTCCGTTGCATGACATCATTTTTAGGGAGCTAACTTTGAGAAACATAATTTACTCGCTTGCTATGTTGACGATCACGCTGAGCGTGATTCAGTTAAGTATCGCGCAGGAAACCAAGGTGCCTGAGTCCGCTGAAAAATTAGGTGCCGATGTCGCAGCTAAAATCGCCAAAGAGAATCAAATCACGATTGTCCTGTTCAAGAAAATCCAGGCCAGTCAAGAGGCTCTTAAAAGTGTCGTGTTAGTCGACGTCCGCAGTGACGCTGAGACGAAGGTTTCTATTATCCCTGGCGCAATCACCAAGGCTCAGTTCGAGGCCGAACCTGAAAAGTACAAAGGCAAGACAGCGATATGCTATTGTTTGTCAGGCGGTCGTAGCGGCAAATATGTAAAGCAACTCAAGGCAAAAGACATTCCCGCAGTTGATTTAAAAGGAAGCATTACCGGTTGGCTAGAAGCAGGCTTACCCCTAACGACGCTCGACGGCAAACCGACCAAACGAGTCAACGTATACGGCAATAAAGTCCCCTCCGGCTACGAATCGGTTGATTAGTGGTGTATGGTTCCAGCTTGCGGTACTGCGTAGCCTAGGCATCCTGCCTGGGTATTACGTTTGCGAATTTCCAAATGAACACCCCAATGGAAGAACACAACAGCGAACCTTCTCCACCTTCCGACCTTCGCTTAGTAGCCACCGCTTACCATGAAGCTGGTCATGCAGTCATGGCACTGGCTCTCGGCAGGCCGATTCAGAAAGTGACCGTTGCACCGAATCAAAATTATCTTGGTGCTTGTCAGATTCAAAAGGGACGTTTCAAGCCCACGAAAGATTGGCTGGAAGACGAGATCTTAATCCTGTTTGCCGGTATGGTGGCCGAGTCGCAAGTAACAGGCCGTTATTGTCCTCGCGGTGCTTCGCAAGATCTTCGTGGTATTCGCAGGTACGTGTTGATGCGGACGAGCGGCGATGCCCAAGTAGATCGGCTTGAACGGCGATTGCTCGATAAAGCCGAGCATCTTTTGGCAGACGCAGCGACTTGGAAAGCCGTCGAGTCGATTGCGGCTGAGTTGCTCAAATGCGAAACGATCAGCGGCCGTGCGGCTCGGCATTTTTATGACTTGGCCGAACAGTCATCATAAGTCTCCGCATCCGAAGAGAATTTCCGATTTGTGTGCCACTGGCTTGCGCTTGCCAGTGTACCGAAGTGTGTAAGTTCAAGTCAATCATTTCATTCCAATGCCTAGACGGATTGCACAAGAGTTGCCGAAGTAATAAAGGTTGGGCATCGCGGCGCTTACGACCCATTTATCCGTCGACGTGAATTGTTTGCATAGGAATGTCTCAATATCCATTTGCTTTAAAACTTCGGCAATTCTCACGCCGAGTGTGCTGACGTTGGCATGAGTCACGTCAAGCAAATTCACCTACTCCGGTTCATCGGCAAAGCCAGTGGCGCACTTTCGAACCGGGAAGCTTTATTCACTGGTGGGCGACGATTCAAATTTTTGCATTTTCGCTATTGCAAACTACGACACGTGTAGTATAAAAAATACTACACATGTCATAGAAGGAGATTTCCATGGCGAAGAAAGCAGTGCCACGGTTGTTGGCAAGTGAACTTGAAATCTTGGAGATGCTGTGGCGTGCGGGGAGCGTCACGATTGTCGAGGCGCAGCGTGCGCTGGGAAATGACGCGGGTTACACCACAGTTCAAACGAGGCTCAACCGAATGGTGAAGAAGTCGGTGGTGCTGCGTTCGAAAAGCAAACCGGCTAAATATTCCGCCGCGATCAAGCAGCAGGACGTCACCTCGAGTGATCTTGACCTGCTACTGGATAAAGTCAGTCGTGGCCGGATCCTGCCGTTAGTGGCGCATCTGGTCAAGGATCGGACGCTATGCGATGAAGAGATCGAGGAGCTAAAGGGGCTAATTGCTGAAGCAGAACGAAAAACCAAATCCGTCCAGAAAAAGGGAGATAAATTATGAATGACCTTGTTGCATTGTTTCTTTCAAAACTGGGAATGGCGTCGTTATTTCTGACTGTGACGGGCGTGGTGGCATTGGTTGCGTTGAGGGCCATCCGCTGCAGTTCGCCGCTTGTTCATCGCGTGACGTGGTGCATCGTTTTAGCACAAGGAGTCCTTTTCGTTCAATTGCCTCTGCAAATTCCTTGGGACGTGCCGACTGTTTTTACGCCAACTAGCAGAGTCGCAATTTCGGCGGATGAAATAGCGGTTGTGACTCCGGCAATGCAGTTGCTTGAGACGAATACTCCCAACAACCGAGTGAATTCAAGCCAGACTTTTGCAATAGAGAACAACTGGGCGAACTTACTGTGCTTGGTTTGGGTTGGTGGAATCGTAATCATCCTTGGACGCTGGATGGTCGGCTATGCGATCTTCGTTCGGAACATTGAGAGCCAACCTTGTGACCGAGAAGAATGGTGTAACGAATGGAACGAACTGCTCGTTACAAGTCGGGAAGCGAACCCACCGACCCTTCACGTTAGTGCGTCAGTTGGACCGATTTTGTGCAGACTTCCTAGCGGATATCGCGTCATTGTTCCATTCGGGCTTTGGCAAGATTTGCCCAGTGAACAACGCACATCGATCTTGCGGCACGAGCTGGCTCATTTCGAGCGTCGTGACATCGTGAAGACGCTTGCAGCAAACTTGCTGGCGCTGCTGCACTGGTTCAACCCGATGGCATGGTTTGCAAGTCGCCGGTTTGAGGACAGCGTCGAATGGACCTGCGATGATCAAGTTCGAGCTTCAGAGCCAAGCAGCACAACGAACTATGCCAAGGCACTGTTAGCCATCGGCGAGTACAATCGCCAAAAATCGGCATGGTCAACGGCTGTGTTTGGCGGCGGTTTCGCTGATCGCATTCGACGTGTTTTGTCCGAAGAACGCCAAGCTATGTCGCGAACGAGTAACGGCACTATTCTTGGCCTGTTGGTCGCTTGCGTGGCCCTGCATGTTTTTCAAGTCGAATTGGTCGCGCAGAACCCTGAAAAGCCTAAAGCAGTGTCCGGAGTCAGCACGTTTCACAAAGACTTTTTTGTGGTGCCACTAAAAACGGATTTTCAGAAATGGCATTTTAAAGGTTTTACTGCTTACGCGAACATCAATCTGATATCGCTACTGGATAAAGCGACGGAAAACGTTGACGTGAACCGATTCGATCTTGATGCATTGCAAGAAGCATTGAAAAAGGTGACGCAGGGAGATGAGGGGAAATTGATGCTGCATCTGGACAATGGCACTTCAAACATGGATGAAAAGGTGAAAGCAGTTAAAGTCAATTTTGAAAAGACTGCGGTAAAGTCGGGCTTCAACTCTTTTCATCTATTCGAAACCTATAGCGCTACGAATGATCGGTATGGGTTATCGGAAAGTAACGCATTGGAGTCGGATGAACCGCAGCTTGGCAACGAGCAGGTGATCGTATTTCCAATCAGGACACCTCTGAGTCGCACCGTTATATCAGGATGGTCAGCCGAACAGGTGAACTGCTACATCGAGACTAGTGAGACTGTTTCGCTCGACTCAAACGACCTGTTAACGGATTCTGACAAAGACGTGATACGTCAAGCGGCCGTAAAGATGACGATTCCTGACAAAGGAGTTGTGAAAATTCAAATCCACTTGCAAAAGCCCAAAACCACAGTTGAAATTAGCGGCCTTGCACAGATGAAGATGGATTCCCTTTACCATCGAGACCCAACAGAATTTTTGAAATCGCTGGGCTTCAAGAAAGTCATTATCGCTGTGAATTGTGATTCGGTTGTCTACCTATCTACGTATGAGTGATGGTGCAGAAAAATCCGTAGCATAGGCATCCTGCCTATGAAGCAATACCAGCAACTTCACAGGCAGGATGCCTATGCTACGGCTACGGTTGAAAGCGAACATTTACGATGGAAGTTAGCTGTGAGGAAGATGTTGACTTGGCATTCATCGCAATTCTCCATCGATCTTCAAGTTCATTTACGTCGCGAATGGCGTAGTGCTTTTGCAGGGCTTTGTCGATTCCCAAGTCGAGCGTGTCGATCGCGAACGGGACCACTCCTTGGGGCTTACCTTGCTCGGACAGCATGCGGACTAACGTCAGGCTTTGTCCGTAGAAAGCAGGCACTTGCTCGGCGGAGGTGAATTGCTCAAGTCGCAGAAGTTCTTTCAGCGAAAATGCTCGACCAGCGGTGAGGGCTTCACTGCAGTCTCGATGGTGAAGCAATTGCTTTTCTCGCGTATCGGCAAGCATCGCAATCCCTTCATCCATCCACAGCGGCGGCTGGCGTCCGTTGAATTGATCCGCCAAGACGACGTGCGTCAATTCATGGGGCAATGCGGACAGAGAACCGTTCGGGTCGATCAACAAATCGATCCTGCGCGCGACCACTTTGCCGGCGTCCATTTTGATCAAGCTGCTACCGAAACTTGTAAAATCGCCGGCGACGATGCGCTGATAACTTTCACGATTCGAATGAACCACGATCTCACATCGGGGCTCCCACTTGGCAAGATTCAAGTCGGAGTGCCAGACTCGCTGCAACTCGGCGCGAACGGCTTCACATAACTGAAGAACACTCTTTGCGCTCGAGCCATCTGGGTACGACCGAACTGTAAAGTGTTCCGATTTTTCGTCGGCAATGGTCAAACTTTGGCCAAACAGGGCAAATTGCGGTGAGGAACTAACGCAGCAAAGGAAAAAAAACACCCTGCAACTTAGAAAACTGCTCGTCATTGAAATCGACCTTTCCAACTCCAAAATGGTCACGTAAACGGAAAGATGTCCGTGACATAAGAGTCAAAAAGTCAAATTTCATGCCAGGGGCGTAGCTGGGGAGATGGCGACGTGCTTATGATCGATGCAAGTCATTGCATCGCATAGAGATAGGTTGGAACGCAAAGTTATCCATTAACTTGCAACGACTTCTCGCTGCTTTTCTTCGCGGCAATTAATGCAAATTGTTTAGGCATGAGATTTGATGTGTCTCGGCATTGAGAATCTTAATGGGATTTTTGCGCCGACGCTTGCGTGCCGAATGCGATTTTGGCTTAAACCCGGATTATTCATACTAAAAATTTGTGATTTATAGAACCCATGCGTGATTTCCAGCGTTTAATTGGTATCTGAAGTCAATAACGCATTCAATGGAGGATCACGCGATGGGTGAAGCTAAGGTTAGCAGTTTTGAACCGGA